>JAOPWW010000505.1 GCA_025965495.1 Frankiales bacterium | reverse complement strand
CGCCGAAGTTGGTCTCGAAGCCCCAGATGCGCTGCTGCGGGTCCATCATCGAGTCGTCGTGGCCCTGGTGGTCCTCGAGCTCGACCGACAGGCAGTGCGCGACGACGACGTCGCCGGCCTTCCACTTGGTGACGCCCGGGCCGACCTTCAGCACGACGCCGGACAGGTCGCTGCCGACCACGTGGTAGGGCAGGTCGTGGCGCTTGGTGAGCTCGGAGAGCTTGCCGTAGCGCTCGAGGAAGCCGAACGTCGAGACCGGCTCGAAGATCGACGTCCAGACGGTGTTGAAGTTCACCGAGCTCGCCATGACGGCGACGATCGCCTCGCCCGGGCCGAGCTCCGGGGTCGCGACCTCGTCGACGTGCAGGCTCTTGCGCGGGTCCTTGTCGCGCGTGGCGACGCCCTCGAACATGCCCTGCTCGTCCTTGCGGACGACGACGCCCCGGTAGCTCTCGGGGACGGACAGGCCCTGCACGGCGGTCGGGTCGCCGGAGGTGATGGCCTGGAGGATCTCCTGCACGGTGCTGCCTCTCGATCTGCGGCCGGGGTGCGGCGCGCGGGCGGTCGACGGAGCCTACTGAGCGGTAACGCGACGGCGCCCGGCCCCCCTGCTGCGGGGGACCGGGCGCCGTCGTCGGGACTACCTGCCGAGCGCGGCCAGCTGCGGGAAGGAGGCCGTGCCGGTCCGCACGACCGCCCGGTGGAGCGCGGCGTGGTCGGCGGTGCTGCCGGCGCCGGCGCGGCAGACCTGGCGCATGAGGGAGGCCCAGGTGTCGACCACCTTCAGCTTCGCCATCCAGGACGCGTCGGTCTGGGCGACCGTCGGCTCGAGGTCCTTGCTCTCGTCGAAGGTGAGGATGTCGATGCCGGAGTGGTAGTCGATCGACCAGACGACGTCGCCGGTCTTCGACGGCATGAGGAAGGCCTCCGACGTCGCGCCGCGGACGGGCTGGAAGAAGCCGACCTGGCGGATCGTGCCGGTGCGGGGGTCGACCTTCAGGAAGCGCGTGCCGTGCTCGTACCAGGCGGCGGCCACGAGGACCGACCCGTCCTTCGCGTCCCGCTCGGTGAACCAGTGGCCCGAGCAGCCCAGGCCGTTCACGGCGGGGTCGCCGTTCGCGTAGGTGCCGCTGACGGGGCGCAGCACGTCGAGCTGCTTCATGGGGACGCCCCGGTCGAAGCCGGCCATCGACCAGGTCGAGAAGGCGCCGGAGCCGGCGTCGCAGGTGCCGGTGAAGTTGCTCTCGCCCTCGCCGAGCAGGAGCTCGCCGTCGCGGAGCGGGCCGCCGAGGCTCGCGCCCGCCGGACGCGGCCGGTACTGCTCCGCGCGGGTGCGGATGTTGTTGTGCTGGTAGTTCGTGTCCTTGCTGATCGCGCCGGTGGTGACGCGCCGGAGCCTCAGCGGGTCGTGGTCCACCTGCCTGAACACGACCAGCGGGGAGGTGTCGGAGATGAAGTAGCCCTGCGCGTCCTGGTGGACGTTGTGACCGCTCAGCGGCTTGCCCGGCGTCCCTGCCAGCACGCCCCAGCTCTGCGCCGCCGGCAGCTCCTTCGGGTGCGCCCGGTCGGAGATGTCGTAGGTCTGGCCCTCGGAGCCGTACAGGTAGTGGCAGGCGTCGTCCGCGCACGTCACCGTGTGGGCACCGCCGGGGACGATCGACCCGGTGATGTGCGGGAGCCGCGGGTCGCTCACGTCGACGACGTGCAGGTAGACGGTGCCCTCGAACTCGGTGAGCACCGCCGTCCTGCCGTCCTTGCTGACCGCGATGTCCTCGTTCTCCCAGTCGTAGACCGGGAGGTGGCCGAGCAGCTCGGGGGCCTTCGGGTCCGTCGCGTCGTAGATCGACAGGCCGCCGGCGCCGGACACGAACGCCCGGACCTGCTTGCCGACCTTGCGCACCTCCATGGACACCGCGACGCCGTCGAGCGGGATCGTGCCGACGTGGGTGACGTTGGCGCTCTTGAACGGCGTCGTGACCGGGGTGCTCGGGACGACGGGCGGGACGGCGTAGGCCACGCCTGCGGTCAGCAGGCCGGTGGTCACGGACAGGGCGAGCACGGCGCGGCGCACGGACGCTCCTCAGGGTCGGGGTGACTCCTGGTTCGACGCCGCCGGGCGATCTCCTGCCGAGCGCTAGTGCCCCATCCCGTCCGGGCCCGGCTCCACGAGCTCGACCAGCACGCCGCCGGAGCTCTTGGGGTGGACGAAGTTGACGCGGCTGCCAGCGGTCCCGTTCTTCGGGGCGTCGTAGAGCAGGCGCATGCCCTGGCTGCGCAGGTGCTCGCTGACCTCGTCGATGTCGTCCACCCGGTAGGCCATCTGCTGGATGCCCGGGCCGTTCTTGGCGAGGAACTTCCCGATCGTGCTGTCGGGGCTCAGCGGGGACAGCAGCTGCAGGTAGCTGCCCGAGTCGCCGACCTCGAGCATGGCCTCGCGGACGCCCTGCTCCTCGTTGACCTCGGTGTGCACGCAGCGCATCCCGAAGCTCTTCTCGTACATCTCGATGGCGGCGTCGAGGTCGGCGACGGCGATGCCGACGTGGTCGATGTGCGTGACCTTCACGGGGTGCTCCTGCAGCTCGAGGTGGCGTTGCTCGTATCGTTGCAGCCCCACCCACCTGCCTGGAGGTCCCCCCGTGACCACGTCCGTCATCGTCGCCGGCGCGCGCACCCCGATCGGCAAGCTCGCGGGGGCCCTCAAGGGCTTCACCGCCATGGACCTCGGCGGGTTCGCGATCGCGGGCGCCCTGGAGAAGGCCGGGATCACCGGGGACCAGGTCGACAAGGTGATCATGGGCCACGTCATCCAGGCCGGGCAGGGCCAGATCACCGCCCGCCAGGCCGCCGTCAAGGGCGGCATCCCGATGACCGTCCCGTCGGTCACCGTCAACAGCGTCTGCCTGTCGGGCCTGGAGGCGATCGCGCTCGCCGACCAGGCGATCCGCGCCGGCGACGCCGAGGTCGTCGTCGCCGGCGGCATGGAGTCGATGACCAACGCGCCGCACGTGCTGCCCGGCAGCCGCGCCGGCATCAAGTACGGCAGCGCCACGCTGCTGGACTCGATGGCCCACGACGCCCTGTTCTGCGCCTTCGACAACGTCGCGATGGGCGAGAGCACGGAGTCCTACGG
>JAOPWW010000492.1 GCA_025965495.1 Frankiales bacterium | reverse complement strand
GCGAGCTCCTCGAGGGCCAGGCACAGGGCGAAGTAGTCGCCGCCCATGCCGCCGACCTCCTCGGGGAACGGCAGGCCGAACAGCCCCATCTCGCCCATCTGGGCGACGACCTCGTAGGGGAAGGACTTCTCCTTGTCGTGCTGGTAGGAGACGGGCGCGACGACCTCGCGCGTGAACTCCTGGACGGTCTTCTTGAGGCTGGCCTGCTCCTCGGTGAGCCGGGTGTCGAGCACTAGATCTCCAGGGTTGTGGCGGCGAGGGCGTTGACGGTGCGGGACGACGACGGGCGGCCGAGCTGCGCGGCCATCCAGACGCTGGTGCGGACGAGCGAGGGCAGGTCGACGCCGGTCTCGATGCCGAGGCCGTGCAGCTGGAACACCAGGTCCTCGGTCGAGAGGTTGCCGGTGGCGCTGCCGGCGTAGGGGCAGCCGCCGAGACCACCGGCTGCGGCGTCGACGGTGGTGACGCCGTGCTGCAGGGCGACCAGGGTGTTGGCGAGCGCCTGGCCGTAGGTGTCGTGGAAGTGGACGGCGACCTCCTCCACCGGCAGGCCGCGGGAGCCGAGCAGGCCGAGCAGCGCGACGACCTGGCCGGGCGTGCCGACACCGATCGTGTCGCCGAGGCTGACCTCGGTGCAGCCCATGTCCTTGAGGCTGCCGGCGACGTCGGCCACCTTCTCCAGCGGGACCTCGCCCTCCCAGGGGTCGCCGAAGCACATGGACACGTAGCCGCGGACCGGCAGGCCGGCGGCGCGCGCGCCCTCGACGACGGGGCGGAACATCTCGAGCGACTCGGCGACCGTGCGGTTGAGGTTCCGCTTGGCGAACGACTCGGTGGCGGCGGCGAACACCGCGACCTCCTTGGCGCCGTTCGCGAGCGCCCGCTCCAGGCCCTTCTCGTTCGGCACGAGGACCGGCGCGCGGTGCGGCTGATCCGCGCCCAGGAGCGCCATCAGCTCCTCGGCGTCGCCGAGCTGCGGGATCCACTTCTTCGGCACGAAGCTGGTCAGCTCGACGGTGCGCAGGCCGCTGGCGACCAGCCGCCGCACGAACTCGGCCTTGACCTCGACCGGGACGATCGCGGCCTCGTTCTGCAGGCCGTCGCGGGGTCCGACCTCGTAGACCTCGACGCGCGCCGGCAGACCCGCGAGAGCGGTGGTCATGCCGGGTGCACCAGGGCGAGCTCCTGGTCGACGACGACCTGGTCGCCGGCCCGGACCTTGACCTCGACGGTGCCGGCGGCCGGCGCCTTGAGCGTGTGCTCCATCTTCATGGCCTCCACGACGAGCAGGGGGGTGCCGGCCTCGACGGTGGCGCCGTCAGCGACGTGCACCGCGATCACGGCGCCCGGCATCGGGCTGCGCACGCTGGCGTCGGCGCTGCCGGCCGCGCCCTTCCTCCGCACGGGCGGGAGCGGGGTCAGGGCGTGCGTGCCGCCGTCGACGTGGACCCAGGTCGTGGCACCGTCCTGGGCGACCAGCGCGGTGGAGGTCACGCCGTCGACGGTGACCTCGCTGCCGGACAGCCGGACCTGCGCCGTGGTGTCGCCCCAGGCGAGAGTGTCGCCGGACAGCGACAGCGTCTGACGCGCCCCGTCCACGTCGAGGTCCCACCGCAGCGGCGCGGGCCGGCCGGGGCGCCAGCCGGTGGGCTGGTCCCAGGGGTCGTCGCCGGTGCGCAGCGCGGCCCGTCGGGTCAGGGCGAAGGCGGCCAGGGCGGCGAGCGGCAGGTCGCCGCCGACGAGCCCGTCGAGCTCGCGCTCCACCAGCCCGGTGTCGAGCCGGCCGGCGCGCACGTCGTCGTGGCGGAGCAGCCGGCGCAGGAACGCCGTGTTGGTGCCGACGCCGAGCACGACGGTGTCGGCCAGGGCGCGGTCGAGCCGGGCGAGCGCGGTGGTGCGGTCGGGACCCCAGGCGATGACCTTGGACAGCATGGGGTCGTACGTCGTCCCGACCGGGGCGCCCTCGACCAGGCTGCTGTCGACCCGGACGCCGTCGCCGGACGGCTCGCGCAGCAGCAGGCTCGTCCCGCCCGTGGGCAGGAAGCCCCGGGAGGGGTCCTCCGCGTAGACGCGCACCTCGACAGCGTGACCGGTCAGGGCGACGTCCGCCTGCCCGAACGCCAGGGGCTCCCCCGCCGCGACCCGGAGCTGCTGCTCGACGAGGTCCAGGCCGGTGACCAGCTCGGTGACCGGGTGCTCGACCTGCAGACGGGTGTTCATCTCCATGAAGAACGGCTCGTCGGGGGCGTCCGCAGACACGATGAACTCGACCGTCCCCGCCCCCGTGTAGCCGACGCTCCGGGCCGCCTCGACCGCGATCGCGCCGTAGCGCTCCCGGCCCGCCTCGTCGAGCAGCGCCGACGGCGCCTCCTCCACGACCTTCTGGTGGCGCCGCTGCAGCGAGCACTCACGCTCCCCGAGGTGGAGCACGGTGCCCTGGGTGTCGGCCAGGACCTGCACCTCGATGTGGCGCGGCCGCAGCACGAACCGCTCGAGGAAGAGGGTGTCGTCGCCGAAGCTCGACGCCGCCTCGCGACGTGCGGACACCAACGCCTCCGCGAGGTCTCCGGGCGCGTGCACCAGGCGCATGCCCTTGCCGCCGCCGCCCGCGCTCGGCTTCACCAGGACCGGGTAGCCGACCTCGTCGGCCGCCTCCACGAGGTCGGCGTCGGTCATGCCGAGGTCGGTGCGCCCGGGGACGACCGGGACGCCGGCGGCGCTGACCGTCTGCTTGGCGCGGATCTTGTCGCCCATGACCTCGACGGCGTGCGCCGGTGGGCCGACGAAGACGAGACCCGCGTCGGCGCAGGCGCGGGCG
>JAOPWW010000068.1 GCA_025965495.1 Frankiales bacterium | reverse complement strand
CCCGCAGCGTCGACCCGGGCGCGGGGCGCGCCCTGCACGACGCCCGGCTCGACCTGGTGCAGCTGCTCCAGGACGCCGGCTGGGACGCACCGGCCTCGCTGCAGGCCGCGCTGGCGGCGGACGCCCCGCACCGTCGCAGCGCCTGACCGCTCCCTAGGCTGGGCCGGTGGATCCGGCCGCCTTCTTCGAGGGGCTGGACGTCGTGGGGGCGCCGCTGGAGCTCGTGGCGCTCGGGGGCACCCTGGGTCCCGAGGCCCTGCGCGCGGCGTACCGCGCCGGGTGCTTCCCCTGGCCGGCGTCCGGCGGCGACGAGCGGGCCCTGACCCGGCAGGTGCGCCGGCTGGCCCGCAGCGGCCGGGTGCCCGTCCTGCCCGGCGACGACGGCCTGGTGCCCTGGTGCTCACCCCACCCGCGGGCGGTCCTGCTGACCGACCGCCTGTCTGTCCCCCGGTCCACCCGGCAGCTGCTGCGACGGTGCGGCTGGACGACGACGCTCGACACCGCGTTCGCCGACGTCGTCGCCGGGTGCGCGGCACGGGAGGAGACGTGGATCACCGGCCGGATGCGCGCGTCCTACCAGCAGCTGCACGAGCAGGGCACGGCGCACAGCGTCGAGGTCTGGGAGGGCGACCGGCTCGTGGGCGGCCTGTACGGGGTGCTGACCGGCCGGGTCTTCTCCGGGGAGTCGATGTTCCACCGGGAGTCGGGAGCGTCCAAGGTCGCCCTGGTCGACCTGTGCCGGCGGCTCCGGGAGGCCGGTGTGCTGGTCCTCGACACCCAGCAGGAGAGCGAGCACCTGGCGGTGATGGGGCAGGTCCTGGTGTCGCGCGAGGAGTACGTCGGGGCGGTGCACGCCCTGCGCGACAGCCTCGCCGTCCTGCCCGACGGACGGCGTCGCGCGTCCGACCTCACCGCTCCCGCCACACCATGACCACGCCGCGGTCGTCGCCCTCGCCGGCCGCGACCCGGTCCAGGAGCAGGTCGCAGCCGCCGGGGAAGCCGCGCGGGACGAGGCGCTCGGCCTCGCCGAGCAGCTTGTCGATGCCCAGCTCGAGGTCGCGACCGGGCACCTCGACGAGGCCGTCGGTGTAGAGCAGGACGGCGTCGCCGTGGTCGAGCCGGCCGCGCACGCCGTCGTAGACGACGTCCTCGAGCAGCCCGAGCGCGGGTCCGCCGGCCTCCACCAGCGACCAGCGGCCGCTGCCGGCGTCGAAGTGCGCCATCGGCGGGTGGCCGGCCGACTCGAGCAGGAAGTCGCCGGTGACGAGGTCGAGCACCAGGTGGGCGGCCGTCGCGAACCCCTCGTCCCAGGCCTGGCGGTGCAGGTAGGCGTTCGCCGACGGCAGCAGCTCCCGGGGCGTGCGCGAGCCGAGCAGGCCTCCCATGGCGCCGGACAGCAGCAGCGACCGGGTGCCGGCCGCGACGCCCTTGCCGGAGACGTCGACGAGCGCGACCTCGAGCCGGGTGCCCTCGCCCGTGACGGCGCTGACGACGAAGTCGCCCGAGAAGGGACCGCCGTCCGCGGGGCTGATCCGCGCCTCGGCGCCCCAGCCGCGGGGCAGGCGCGGCACCTCGCCCTGCTGCGACAGGCGTCGTCGCAGCTCGGAGAGCACCGAGTCCCCGCTGAGGCCGACCAGCCCGGTCTGCTCGCGGCTGCGCGTGAACTGGTAGGTCAGCAGGCCGGTCACGGCCACGATCACCAGGGTGCCGGCCCGCACGTCCTCGAGCGACTCGTCCAGGACCGTCAGGAGCAGCCCGCCGCCGACCACGACGAGCAGCACGCGCATGCCGGCGGGCCCGAGCAGCAGCCCGCCGACCAGCAGCGGCAGGACCTGGACCCCCGCCGGCACCACGGGCGGTCCCCAGCACAGCGTCCCCAGCAGGCCCACGAGCGACGCCGCGACCAGCAGGGAGCGGTGGGCACGCTCGCTGAGCGGCTCGCGGCGGACTCGGGCGACGAGGCCCTGCAGCAGGGACCGGGCAGTGGGTTGCTGCGCTGTCCGGACCATGGCCGCGCGAGGCTACCGCCGTTCAGACCGGTACGGCGGGCTGGCACACGGGGCACCAGAACAGGTTGCGCCCGGCCATGACCTGGGTGAGGACCTCCGTCCCGCAGCGGCGGCACGGCAGGCCCTGGCGGCGGTAGACGTAGTGCGCGTCCTCCCGCTTGGCGGTGCCGGTGCGGCGGACCCGGTCCTCCCGCTCGGTCGTGACGATCCGCCCCGCGCGCACGCCCGCCTGCAGCAGCGACCGCAGGTCGGGCCACATCTCGTCCCACAGCCGCCGCGGGACGTCGCGCCCCTCCCGGAACGGCGACAGCCCGGCCCGGTAGAGCACCTCGGCCCGGTAGACGTTGCCGATGCCGGCCAGCACCGACTGGTCCATGAGCAGCTCGCCGATCGTGCGCCGGGTGCGCGACAGGCGGGCCCAGGCCTTCTCCGGGTCGGCGTCCTTGCGCAGCGGGTCGGGGCCGAGACGCGCGAAGACGGCGTCCCGCTCGTGCGGCGCCATGACCTCGCACGCGGTGGGACCGCGCAGGTCGAGCCACGTGTCGCCCGCGACCATCCGCAGCCGGAGCGCCCCCTTGGGCTCCGGCGGCGGGCCCTCGCCGCGGGCGAACTTCCCGTACAGCCCGAGGTGGACGTGCAGGAGCTGCTCGCCCTCGAACCCGTAGAACAGGTGCTTGCCGTAGGCCTCGATCCGCTCGACCCGACGTCCGGTGAGCAGCTCGGCGCCCGTCGCGAACCGGCCCTGCGGGCTGGCCATCGACACCTGCTGCCCGACGAGCACCGGACGGTGGTCGCGGGCGAGCCGGTGGATCGTGTGGCCCTCGGGCATGCGCGCGCCCTACTGCTGCGGCAGGGCGGGCAGCGTGCCGTCGGTCTCGAACGCGGTCAGCATGTCGATCCGCCGGGTGTGGCGCTCCTCGCCGGAGTACGGCGTGGCCAGGAAGGTCTCGACCAGGCCGACGGCAGTGGCCTCGTCGTGCATCCGCGCCCCCACGGCGACGACGTTCGCGTCGTTGTGCTGGCGGCCCAGGCTCGCGGTCTCGGTGCTCCACGCGAGGGCGCAGCGGACGCCGGCGACCTTGTTGGCGGCGATCGCCTCGCCGTTGCCGGAGCCGCCGATGACGACGCCGAGGCTGCCCGGCTCGCTCGCCACCCCCTGCGCCGCCCGCAGGACGAACGGCGGGTAGTCGTCGAGCGGGTCCATCACGTGGGGACCGTGGTCGACGGGCTCGTGGCCGAGCTCGGTGAGCCGGGCCGCGAGGGCGGTCTTGAGGTCGAGGCCGGCATGGTCGGAGCCGAGGTGCACGCGCATGCCGACAGTCTCCCGCACGGACCGCCCGGACCGCCGTGCGAGGGTGCGCCCGTGGCACGGGTGCTGGGCGTCGACGGCTGCCCCGGAGGGTGGGTCGGCGCGCTGCTGGACGACGACGACGCCGACGACGTCGCCTCCTGGCACGCCGGCTCCTTCGCCGACCTGCTGGCCCTGGGGGCCGACGTCGTCGGGGTCGACGTGCCGATCGGGCTGCCCGCCGGGCCGCAGCGCCGGCGGGCGGACCTGGAGGCCCGCGAGGTCCTCGGGGCGCAGCGGTCCTCGGTGTTCTTCGTGCCGCCGCGCGTCGTGCTCGAGGCGCCGAGGCAGGCCGACGCGACCCGGCTGTCCCGGGCGGCCGGCTCGGTCGGGGTCAGCATCCAGACCTTCCACATCCTCGGCAAGGTCGCGGAGGTCGACGCCCTGCTGCAGGCCGACCCGGGGGCGCCCGTCGTGGAGGTGCACCCGGAGGTGTCCTTCCGCCGGATGGGCGGGGCCGCGCTCCCCCCGAAGCGCCGGGTCGAGGGGCGCGACGCCCGCCTGCAGCTGCTCCGGACCTGGCTGCCGGGGCTCGCACTGCCCGAGCCCCGGCTAGGCCGGGCCCAGCCCGACGACTGCCTCGACGCCGTCGCGGCTGCCTGGTCGGCCCGTCGCTGGCTCGCCGGCACGGCGGAGGTCCTCGGCGACGAGACCGACCCGACCGGCCTGCCGATGCGGATCGTGGTCTAGCGGCGGCTCAGCCGAACTGCGGCGCCTCCGTGCGGGTCCGCTTGAGCTCGAAGAACTGCGGGAAGCCGGCCAGCAGGCGCGCGCCGTCCCAGACCTTGCCGGCCTCCTCGCCGCGCGGGATGCGGGTCATGACCGGACCGAAGAAGGCGACGCCCTCGACGTGGATGACCGGGGTGCCGACGTCCTCGCCCACGGGGTCCATGCCGCGGTGGTGCTCGGCGCGGAGCTTCTCGTCCAGGGAGGTGTCGGTGGCGGCGTCGGCGAGCGAGGCCGGGAGCCCGGCCTCCTCGAGGGCGCCGGTCAGCAGGGCGGGGTCGTCGAGCTCGACCTTGTCGGCGGGGTCCACGGGGTGGAGCCGGTTGCCGAGGGCGGTGTAGAGCGGGAGGAGGTCGGGGGCTCGGCCCTCAGCAAGCATCTGCTCGCGCGCAGCGATGCAGACCCGGACCGGACCCCACGCCTTCTTCATCATCTCGAGGTACTGCTCGGGCATGTCCCGGCCCTCGTTGAGCACCGCGAGGCTCATGACGTTCCAGGTGGTCGTGACGTTGCGGACCTTCTCGACCTCGAGCACCCAGCGCGAGGTCACCCACGCGAACGGGCAGAGCGGGTCGAACCAGAAGTCGAGGGCGGTGGGCTGGTCGGCGGTGTCAGGGCTGCTCATGCCCGCAGTCTGCCCCCGCCGCGGGGCTCCCGACACCCGCGCCGCCGTCACGACGTGCTCGCTCGGCCGCCGAGGGAGCCGAGCGTGGGAAGATGGGGTGTGACCTCCTCGAACAACCTCTCCCGCGACGAGGCCCGCGCCCGTGCCCGGCTCCTGCGCGTGGCGTCCTACGACGTCGAGCTCGACCTGCGCGACCAGAGCACCGGCGAGACCTTCCGCTCGACCAGCACCGTGCGCTTCTCCTGCAGCGAGCCCGGCGCCTCGACCCACCTCGACCTGACCGCGCCCACCCTGCGGCGGGCCGTGCTCAACGGCGTCGACGTCGACCTGGACGGCTTCGACGGCAACCGCCTGGCGCTGACGGGCCTGGCGGCGGACAACGAGCTCGTCGTCGAGGCCGACTGCGCGTACATGCGCACCGGCGAGGGCCTGCACCGGTTCGTCGACCCGGTGGACGGCAGCGTCTACCTCTACACGCAGTTCGAGACCTTCGACGCGCACCGCATGTACGGCTGCTTCGACCAGCCCGACCTCAAGGCGGTGTTCCGCTTCGTCGTCCACGCGCCGCAGGACTGGACCTGCGTCAGCGGCGGCAGCGGCACGCAGGAGGGGGGCACCTGGACCTTCAGCGAGACCAAGCCGCTGTCCACCTACATCACCGCACTGGTCGCCGGCCCGTACCACGCGGTGCACCAGGAGCACGACGGCATCCGCCTCGGCCTGTTCTGCCGCCGGTCGCTGGCCGAGCACCTCGACGCCGACGAGCTGTTCCTCGTGACCCGCCAGGGGTTCGACTTCTTCCACGAGGTCTTCGGCTTCCGCTACCCCTTCGGCAAGTACGACCAGCTCTTCGTCCCGGAGTACAACGCCGGTGCCATGGAGAACGCCGGGGCGGTCACGTTCCTCGAGGACTACGTCTTCCGCAGCAAGGTGACCGACGCCGCCTACGAGCGCCGCGCCGAGACGGTCCTGCACGAGATGGCCCACATGTGGTTCGGCGACCTCGTCACCATGCGCTGGTGGGACGACCTCTGGCTCAACGAGTCGTTCGCGACCTACATGTCCGTGCTGGCCCAGGCGAGCGCGACCCGCTGGACGAGCGCCTGGACGACGTTCGCCAACACCGAGAAGACCTGGGCCTACCGCCAGGACCAGCTCCCGAGCACGCACCCGATCGCGGCCGACATGGTCGACATCGCGGCGGTCCGCGCGAACTTCGACGGCATCACCTACGCCAAGGGCGCCTCGGTCCTCAAGCAGCTCGTCGCGTGGGTCGGCCAGGAGGCCTTCCTCGCCGGCCTGCGCACCTACTTCGTGAAGCACCAGTACGCCAACACCGAGCTGCCCGACCTGCTCAGCGAGCTCGAGGCGAGCTCGGGCCGCGACCTGTCGAGCTTCTCCGCGGAGTGGCTCGAGACGGCGGGCGTCAACACCCTGCGCGCCCAGTTCGAGACCGCGGCCGACGGCACCTTCTCGTCGTTCTCCCTGCTGCAGGAGGCCCCCGACGCCTACCCGACCCTGCGCAGCCACCGCGTCGCCGTCGGCCTGTACGAGCTCGTCGACGGCGCGCTGGTCCGCACCGGGCGCGAGGAGCTCGACGTCGTGGGGGCCAAGACCGAGGTGCCCGCCCTGGTCGGCCAGAAGCAGCCCGACCTCGTGCTGGTCAACGACGACGACCTCACCTTCGCCAAGATCCGCCTCGACGAGCGCTCGCTGGCCAC
>JAOPWW010000437.1 GCA_025965495.1 Frankiales bacterium | reverse complement strand
GTCGGCGCGACGTCGGCGGCCGCGGCAGCGCGCACGGGCTGGACCCCGGGCACCGCGGGGACGCCCGCGAGACCGGCGAAGGCCCCGCCGCCGGCCGCGAGGAACACGGCGGGGACGGCGAGCGCAGTCTTGTTGAGCGGCTGGCGGGGCGCGCGGTGGCGTCCCCTCTTCGGGGAGGGCAAAGGGGTCACTCCGGGTCGGGGGCGTGGCAGCACCCGTGCTCCACCGGGACCGGGGCGGAGCCCTGGGCGGGGTCGGCGAGCACGTGCGCGGAGCCCGGTCCCCAGGACTGCGGGACGGGCCGTTACCTGGACGTTATCCGCACCGGGGGTTCCGGGACAAGTCCCGTGCGGCGCCCTGGGGACACGAGGGCGATCTGGGACTCAAGGTACGAGCGCGACGTGCCGAAGCCCAGAGCGGGCCGCAGTGGCGGACGTCTCACTGGGAGACGGGCGCTCGCAGGGGGACGGCCGGTCGCCCGGAGGCCGGGGACCCGGTCGCCGTCGTCGCGTCGATGGGCGTGACGCCGGCCGTGACGGTGCTGCCGTCCTCGTCGAGGTGGGCCAGCAGCTGGGCGATCTCGTGCACGACCCGGCCGTCGATCGGCAGCGACATGTGGCCGACGCCGCGCAGCAGCACGTTCCGGGCGGCGAGGTCCGGGTGGTCGATCCGGGCGTTGCGCTGCGGCACGATCAGCTGGTCGAGGTCGCTCCAGAAGGACACGAACCGGGTCCGCAGGCCGGGAGCCGGCTCCGCGAGCTCCTGCATGAGGGCGGACCCCGGTCGCAGCTGGCGCACCAGCGGCGCCGGCAGCAGGTGCGCCGACCAGGTCCCGGCGTGGGGGGACCCGAGGGTGCAGACGGTGTGGACGCGGTCGCCGCCGCCCATGCGCTGCACGTAGTAGCGCGCCACGACCCCGCCCAGGCTGTGCCCGACGACGTGCACCTTCTCGTAGCCGGTCTCCTCGCAGGTCCGCTCGACGAGCGCTGCGAGCCGGGCGGCCGCGGCCCGGACGTCGTGGGTGAAGGGGCTGTAGTTGAGGGTCAGGACCCGCCCGAACCCGCGGCGGCGCAGCGCCCGCCGCAGCAGGGTGAAGACGGAGCGGTTGTCCACGAGCCCGTGCACCAGCAGGATCGGGGTGCCGGCCGCGACGACGTCGCCCATGAGCAGGCCCCGCTGCAGCGGCGGGAGGTCGCCGAGGGTGAAGCGGTCGAGCTCGTCCCGGCCGCGCTCGCGCCGTCGCTCCGACAGGGCGCCCAGCGGGTACAGGACCGTGTGGGCCGCGACCCAGGCGATCTCCGTGCCGACGCCGGCCAGCGAGGCGGGGCGGCACACGGTGCGGACGGCGGTGCGGGCCGAGCCGGTCAGCGTCCGCAGTGCGGGACGGGGGTCGCGCACGTGTGTCTCCCTCGTTGCGTCGTCCGGGTCACGGGACGACCGCGGACGGTAGTGCTGTCCCCCTCCCGGGCCGACCCGCACGCGCCGCACGTGTGCATCGGCACAGCAGACGGGCCGCTGAGCAGGGCACAGGGCCAGCCCCTCAGCGCAGGGTGCCCGGCAGGGGTGCGCTCCAGCGGGTCCGGCGCGCCGCGCGACGGTCGTCGTCGTCGCGGTCGAGCAGGGCCACCAGGTGCGCGACGGCGTCGGACGGCGCGACGACGGCGTCGACCGCACCGAGGGCGAGCAGGTCCGCGGGGGTGAGGCGCAGCAGGTCGGCGCACTCCTGCGGCGGGCGGCGCAGCGCCGCGCTCGCGCCCTCCGGCCCGATCGCCGCGAAGTAGCTGTCCTGCGTGCAGAGCACGACGTCGCAGGCTGCCGCAGCGAGCGCCCCACCCGAGCCGCCCTCGCCGTGGACGAGCGCGAGCGTCGGCGTCGGGCAGGTCAGCAGGGCGTCGAGGGCCTCGCCCATCGCGGGCGCGATCCCGTCCTGCTCGCTCTCGGTCCCGGGCTCGGCGCCGGGGGTGTCCACGAGCGACAGGACCGGCAGCCCGAGCCGGGCCGCCAGCCGGTAGGCCCGGGCCGCGAGGCGGTACCCGTCCGGCGTCGGGCGACCGCGCAGGGACGCCGCGAGCGCGACTGCGACGACGGGGCGCCCCGCCACCCGCCCCACGCAGGCCACGACCGAGGCGTCGCCCAGCCGTGCCGCGAGGGGCACCCGGTCCTGCACGAGGGCGGCCAGCAGCTCGGCGCCCGAGGTCGTGCGGGCACGGGTCCGCTGCACCTGGTCCCACCCGCCGACGACGTCGGGGACGAGCGGCGCCGCCGGCGCGGGGACCGGCACCGGGTCGGGGGTGAGGGCGTGCAGCGCCGCGTCGAGCCAGCCGGGGACCTGCTCGCCGGGAAGGACGGCGTCGACCAGGCCGGCCGCCGCCGCCGACGTCGCGGTGTGGCTGCCGGGCGCGGGCAGAGACCCCGTGACGGCCTCGACGACGCGCGGCCCGGCGAACCCGACCGTGGCGCCCTCCACGGCGACCCGCAGGTCCGCGGCCGAGGCGACGCTGATCCAGACGCCGCCGGTCGTGGGCGCGTCGGCGACCGACAGGTGCGGCAGCCCGACGGCGGCGAGGTCGAGCAGGGCGAGCCGGGCGCGCGGGATGCCGACCAGGGCCGACATGCCCTCCTGCAGCCGGGTGCCGCCGGAGCGGACGACCGTGACGAGCGGCAGCCGTCGCTCGACGGCCTGGTGCGCGGCCTCGACCAGCGCCGTCGCGTCGTCCTCGCCGAACGAGCCGCCGAAGACCGTGAAGTCCCACGCCGCGACGACGGCGCGGCCGGCGAGCAGGTGGACGGCGACCGAGGGGCGCGCGGCGTAGCCCGGCCAGGGGAAGGGACGGCCGGCCGCGACGACGGGCAGGGGCACGGCCCCGGCGAGCAGGGCGTCGCGCCAGTCGGGCGGGCTGTCGGAGGGGGCGGTCACGGGCGCGTACTCTCCCACCGACCGCTCGAGCAACCGCACCTGGAGGTCCCGTGACCACGCCCACCACCGGTCGGCTGCGCATCGTCGTCGCCAAGCCGGGCCTGGACGGTCACGACCGCGGGGCCAAGGTCGTCGCCCGCGCGCTGCGCGACGCCGGCATGGAGGTCATCTACACCGGCCTGCACCAGACCCCCGAGCAGATCGTCGACACGACGATCCAGGAGGACGCGGACTGCGTCGGCCTGTCGATCCTGTCGGGCGCGCACATGACGCTGCTGCCCCGCGTGGTGCAGCTGCTCAAGGAGCGCGGCGCCGACGACGTCGTGGTCTTCGGCGGCGGGATCATCCCCGAGGACGACATCCCCCAGCTCGAGGCGGCCGGCGTCGCCAAGGTCTTCACCCCCGGTGCGACGACGATGGACATCGTGGCGTGGGTCAACGAGCACGTCGGGCAGACCGCCGGCGCCTAGTCCTGCCGAACGCCGACGGCCGTCCTCCTCGCGGAGGGCGGCCGTCGGTGCGTCCGGGTCGGGCTCAGGCGGCGCGGCGGCGCCGCAGCAGCACGGCGACACCGCCGAGCAGGGCCGCGGCGAGCAGCGGCAGCGCGCGGCGGACAGGCACGGTGCCTGCCTACCCGAGTCCCGCGCGCTGAACGGGGGCAGGGTCCCCGGCATGCAGATCGGCATCGACTCGTTCGTCTCGACCGTCACCGACCCCGACACCGGCGTCGACGTCTCCCCCGTGCAGCGGGAGCAGCACCTGCTGGAGGAGGTCGAGCAGGCCGACCGTGTGGGCCTGGACACCTACGGCATCG
>JAOPWW010000400.1 GCA_025965495.1 Frankiales bacterium | reverse complement strand
GGGACGCCGCGCACCGGCGCCCCCTCCGGCCCGCGCCGCCCCGCGCAGCCGTAGGCAGCCCCGCTCTCCCCGACGGTCCCCGTCCCTGCGGCCTCCCCGGCGCAGGGACGGGGACCGTCGTCGTCGTGGGGACAGGTGCATCTCGCTGACGTGCCGGCCCTGCGGCAGGCACCATGGACAGACCGCCCCTACCTGGAGGAACCGCTGTGCGCAGGACCGTCGTCGTCGCCCTCGTGGCCGCTCTCGCGGCAGGCGCTGCCGGTACCGCCGTCGCCGCGCCGTCGGCCGCCGACCGCAAGCGGGTCGTGGTGGGGACCGACGGCTACCTGTTCATCGCGCAGGACTGGACCGTGCCCTGCGCCGACGCCGGCACCGCAGCAGCTGCCGGCACCCGCATCGGTCAGGTCGCGTCCGCCCTGCGCTCCTCCGGCCGGCCGACCACCGTCGTGATCGCCCCCGACAAGTCGACGGTCCGCACCGGCAACGTCGTCGCCTCGCGCGTGCCGAGCAAGGCCTGCGCGGAGCGGCAGAAGGCCGCGCTGTGGGCCGAGGCGGCGAAGGACCCGGGCTTCCTGGACCTGCGCAAGCCGCTGTCGGCGGCCGGCTCGCGGTACCAGACCTACTGGCGCAAGGACACCCACTGGACGCCGACGTCGTCGGGCGTCTACGGCCAGCAGCTCGCCAAGCGCCTCGACCCGCTGCTCCCGCCGCGCCTGGAGTCGACGTCGGCGACCTACCACCGTCGGGGCGACCTCGCGACGGTGCTGGAGCAGCCCGCCGACGAGACGGTCACCGGGACCCGCCTGGTCAACCCCTCGACGACCACCCGCGAGGCGGCCCCGCGCGACGTCGGGCTCGTCAACGACGTCCGCACCACCCGGACGACGGCGAGCAGCCTGGGCCGGCTCGTCCCGGGCCGGACGGTGTTCGTCGGCGACTCGATGGACGACGTGTCCGTCGAGCAGCTCGCCCCGCTGTTCGCCGAGGCCGTCTTCGTCTGGATCACGCCCGGCGAACCGCTGGCGCCGGTCCTGACCGAGCTCAAGGGCGCGGACCGGGTCGTGCTGGAGAGCGTCGAGCGCTTCGGTGCGCGCTCGCGCATGCAGGAGCCCGACGCCGTCCGGGCCGTGCGGACCCTGCCGAAGAAGCAGGGCTCCTCGCTCGTCGGCTAGGCGCCCGCCAGGTCCCGGACCGCGTCGGCGACCACCTGCGGCGCCTCCTCGGGCAGGAAGTGGCCGACGCCGGGCAGCAGCGTGACGTCGCCGTCCCAGCCGGCCAGCAGGGCCGGTGTCACGACGAGGTCGTCCTCGCCCGCGACCAGCCGGGTGCGCACCTGCAGGTCCTCCGGCCGGTACCGGCCGGCCCACACCGGCGCGGCCTCGTGCAGCAGGAACGTCCGGTAGAGCAGCGTCGACGCCCGGGCCCGGGCCGGCTCCTGCAGGACGAGGGAGTAGGCGCGCAGGTCCTCCGGCGTGAACGTCCCCGGCACGCTGCTGCCCGCCTCGATCAGGCGCTCCACCGCGGCCGGGACCCGCTGCAGCAGTCCCCGGCCGAGCAGCGGCGTCGCCAGAGGCACCTGGTAGGCGGCCCGCCACAGCTGCAGCAGCCGGGCGTCGGCGCGCTGGAACGGGTGGGGGATCGACAGCGCCAGGTAGCTCGAGAAGCGCTCCGGAGCCCGCAGGCAGGCCAGGAACCCGGTCCAGCCGCCCCAGTCGTGGCCGACGAGCTGCACCCGGGGCAGCTCGAGCGCGTCGAGCAGGCCGAGCAGGTCGGTGGCGAGCTGCTCCTTGTCGTAGCCGCCGGCGGGGACCGCGGACCAGCCGTGGCCGCGCAGGTCGGGCAGGACCAGCCGGAAGTCCTCCGCGAGCAGCGGGACGACGCGGCGCCAGGACCACCAGTGCTGCGGCCAGCCGTGCAGCAGCACCAGCGGCGGGGCGTCGGGCGGTCCCGCCTCCGCGACGTGCACGGCCAGGCCGGACACGTCGACGGTGCGGTGGGTGACACCGGGCAGGGCAGGCATCGGGAGGGGCACGCGACCTGACTACCCCGGATGCTCCCGGCCGGCTCGACCGGGGGGTCCTCGGGTGGTCGACGGCGGGAGCGGGAACGCCCGGGCCCCTGCGGCGTTGGTCCGGGCGACGGGCCGCCACCGGTGGCCCACGACGACAGGGGACGCTCGTGGGACTGTTCGACCAGGTCAAGGACGCCGCCGGCAAGGCCACCGAGCTCGCGGGCGAGCACAGCGAGCAGGTCCAGGCCGGCATCGAGAAGGCCGGCGACGCTGTCGACGACCGCACCGACGGCCGCTTCGCCGGTCAGGTCGACAAGGCCCAGGAGCTCGCCGCAGACCGCGTCGAGGGCCTGCGCGACCGCTAGACCGGCTCGACCGCGTGCGCGGGCGCCCGTCCGGACCGGGCGAGCGCCCGCGCCGCGTCCGCCACCCGGGCGCGCAGGGGACCCGACTCGGCCGCGAAGGTCCGCTGCGCCGCGGCGTACTCGGCCCGGCCCTCCGCCGTCTCGACCCGCACGGGCGCGTGCCCGAGGGCGGACAGGTCGTAGGGCGAGGCCCGCATGTCGAGCAGCCGGACCCGGCGGGCGAGCTCGAAGGCGTCCGCCACCAGCTCCGACGGGACGTGCGGCGACAGCCGGTACGCCCACTTGTAGAGGTCCATCGCGGCGTGCAGGCAGCCGGGCTGCTCGAGGTCGGCCTGCGTCTCCCGGGTCGGCTGCAGCAGGTTCAGCGGCCGCGCGGTCGGGGTGAAGAAGCGGAACGCGTCGAAGTGCGTGCACCGGACCGGCTGCTCCTCGACGACCGCGCTGGTCGCCTCCGGTCCGAGCCGCAGCGGCCAGGCCGCGTGCCGGACGTCGTCCTGGCCCTGGCGGTGGACCATCGCCCACTCGTGCAGCCCGAAGCAGCCGAACGACGCCGGCCGCGAGGCGGTCGCGTCCAGCAGGTGCACGACCTGGCGCGCGACCCGCAGGACCCGATCGGTCGGCGGGGGGACAATGGACCCGCCGTCGACGGGCACGAACGGCGGGTCGTCGGGGCCGTCCTGCAGCACGACGCCGTCGCCGGGGCTCCAGCGGCGTAGCCGGCCGGGGCGGTGGCTGTAGTAGGTGAACAGGAAGTCCTCGACCGGGTGGGCCGTGCCCTGCTCGGCCCGCTCCCGGACCGGCCCGAGCCACGCGTCGACGCGCTCCTCGTGCGCGGCGCGCCGGGCCCGCCAGGTCTCGAGGGGCAGGACGCGGGTCACACGCCCCGAGCGTAGGGGCTGGCAGGAGTCCGGCGACCGGTGGCGAACAGAGGGGGGTCGTGCCCCCGCTGCACCAGGAGCCCCGCGTGCCCGTCACCTCCCGCCTCGCCCGGCCCGCTGTCGTCGGGACGGCGCTGCTGCTGCTGTGCACCGGCCTGCCGCTCGCCCTCGCCGGGCAGGGCACGGGTGCTGCTGCCGCGCCCGGAGTGCGCCCGCCCGCGGTCCCCGAGAGCGGGCTGCGGTACGTCCTCGGCGGCGAGGCCGGCCGGCAGACGCTGGACACCACGAAGGACCCGCTGATCCAGCACGACACCGCGACCGAGCCGTCGCTGGCGGTCGACCCGGCCGACCCGGACCACGTCGTCATCGGCTACCAGGAGGGCCGCGACGACGCCGGCGGCGACATCACCAACGGCTTCTCCACCTCCTTCGACGGCGGCAAGACCTGGAAGGTCGGCGTCGTCCCGGGCCTGACCTCGTTCGACCCGGTGTCCCCGACCAGCCCGTACACGCGCGGCAGCGACGCCGTCGTCGCGTTCGGGCCGGTCGACCCGAGGACGCACAAGAGCGTCGTCTACTTCTCCAGCCTGGTGTTCGACCCGACCGGCCTCAACACCCGCTCGGCGATCGTCGACAGCACCAGCCACGACGGCGGCCTCACCTGGGACCTCCCGACCGTCGTGCAGGACGACGACGGCGGCGGCCTGAACGACAAGAACTGGCTCGTCGTCGACACCAGCTCCGCGCCCGGCCACCACCTGGGCCGCGTCTACGTCGTCTGGGACCGGGTCGCCGGCGTGATCGCGAAGTACTCCGACGACCAGGGCAAGACCTGGGTCGGCCCGCCGTCGCCGGCGTACCTGCCGAACGTCTACGCCGCGCAGGGCATCGGCGCGATCCCGCTGGTCCTCCCGAGCGGCGCGCTCGCCGTCACGTTCCTCGCCGACGTCGCGCCGGTCCCCGTGCGGCTGAACCCTGGAGACGAGCTGGCCGAGGCGGCGCAGGGCGTCTCCCGGGTCGTCACGGCCGTCGCCCCGCTCGCCGGGCAGACGCCGAGCGGCCTGCCGCTGGTCTTCACGCCCCCGACCTCGGTCACGGCCTTCGGCGGCGCGGCGGTCCGGCACCAGCGCGCCGGCGGCCTGGTGTCCGCCGACGTCGACCCGCGGACGGGCCGGGTGTTCGTGACGGTGGAGGACGCGAGCGGCCGCCCGGACGGCAACAACGACGTCGTGCTGCTGTCCAGCGACGACGTCGAGGCGGCCCAGCCGACGTGGACCCGCACGCGCGTCAACGGCGGGCCGACCGGCGACCAGGTCGACCACTACGACCCGGCCGTAGCCGTCGGGAAGGGGACCGTGCGCGTGATGTGGCGCCAGCGGCAGGAGACCGCGAGCGCCGACGTCACGACCTACGCGACCCGGGTCTCGACCTGGGTCGCGCAGTCGGTCGACGGCGGGAAGAGCTTCGCGCCGGCGCTGCGGGTCGACCGCGACGTCAACGACGTCCGGTTCGCGGCGTTCTCGCGGGGCGGCGCGTTCCAGGGCGACTACGACCAGATCGCGACGGCGACCGACGGGCGGTCCTACGTCGTGCACGCCGAGGCCGTGCCGCAGTCCGCCGCGGAAGTCCCGCCGGCGGTGCCGTCGGCGACCACGGTGCACCACCAGCGGATGTGGGTGACCTCGGTCCGGGGGCGCTGACTGTCGGCCGCCTCCCTCCCGCAGTAGGATTGGCACTCTGGAGACCGGAGTGCCAGAGCGGCGAGTGCCAGGCGGGAGGATCGCAGTGCTGGACGACCGCAAGCTCGAGGTCCTGCGGGCCATCGTCGAGGACTTCGTGTCCACCAACGAGCCCGTGGGGTCCAAGGCCCTGGCCGAGCGCCACAATCTCGGCGTCAGCCCCGCCACCGTCCGCAACGACATGGCGGCGCTGGAGGACGAGGGGTTCATCACCCACCCCCACACCAGTGCCGGCCGGATCCCCACCGACCGCGGCTACCGGCTGTTCGTCGACCGGCTGTCCACCGTCAAGCCGCTGTCCGGCGCGGAGCGACGGGCCATCCAGACGTTCCTGGAGGGTGCGGCAGACCTCGACGACGTCGTCCGGCGCACCGTCCGGCTGCTGTCGCAGCTGACCCAGCAGGTCGCGGTCGTGCAGTACCCGTCGCTGTCGCGCAGCGCGGTCCGGCACCTCGAGATCGTCCACCTCGCCCCGAACCGGCTGCTGCTCGTGCTCATCACCGACACCGGTCGGGTGGAGCAGCGGGTCGTGGAGCTGCCCGGGACCCTCGACGACGACCAGGTCGCCCAGCTGCGAAGCGCCTTCGGGCAGCGCCTCCACGGCGCCCGCCTCGTCGACGTCCCGGCCGCGCTGTCGGACCTGCCCGACGCCGCCCCGCAGGGCATCCGGCCGGTGCTGACGAGTGTCATGGCCGTCGTCCTGGAGACGCTGGTGGAGAAGCCCGAGGAGCGGGTCGCCATCGGCGGCACCGCCAACCTCACCCGCTCCGCCCTGGACTTCCCCCGCACGCTGCGTCCCGTCCTCGAGTCGCTCGAGGAGCAGGTCGTGCTGCTCAAGCTCATCGGTGAGGTCAACGACCCCACCACGGTGCACGTCAAGATCGGCGAGGAGAACAGCGTGGAGGGACTGCGGTCCACGTCCGTGGTGACGGCCGGGTACGGCCCCGACGCCGCGGCGTACGCCGGGCTCGGTGTGGTCGGGCCGACGCGGATGGACTACCCGCAGGCGATCGGGCAGGTCCGCGCCGTCGCCCGGTACGTCGGCGACCTGCTGGCCGGGGCCTGAGCCGGTGGCCGTCACGGACTACTACGGGCTGCTCGGCGTCCAGAAGAGCGCGAGCGACGACGAGATCAAGAAGGCCTACCGCAAGCTCGCCCGCCAGCTGCACCCCGACGTCAACCCCGACCCGGAGGCGCAGGAGACGTTCAAGGCGGTGACCGCGGCCTACGAGGTGCTGTCGGACCCGCAGAAGCGCCAGGTCGTGGACCTCGGCGGCGACCCGCTGCAGTCCGGGGGCGGCGGCGCGGGCGGGTTCGGCGGGGCCCAGGGCTTCGGCGGGCTCGGCGACATCATGGACGCCTTCTTCGGCGGGGGGCAGGCCCGCGGGCCGCGCAGCCGGGTCCGCCAGGGCGCCGACGCCCTGATCCGGATCGAGTGCGACCTGGCCGAGACGGCCTTCGGCGTCGAGCGCGAGCTCACCCTGGACACCGCCGTCGTCTGCGACACCTGCACCGGCGAGGGCACCCAGCCCGGCACCCACCCCGAGACCTGCGGCACCTGCCGCGGCTCGGGCGAGGTGCAGCAGGTCCAGCGCAGCTTCCTCGG
>JAOPWW010000398.1 GCA_025965495.1 Frankiales bacterium | reverse complement strand
TCGCTACGCGAACGTCAGCGACGAGGAGCGCGAGGAGATCGAGCAGGCGATCGCCGAGCTCTGGAAGGAGTACAAGAGCACCGGCGAGGAGCGGCTGCGCGAGCGGCTGATCCTGCACTACTCGCCGTTGGTCAAGTACGTCGCAGGCCGCGTCGGGGTGGGGCTCCCGCCGAACATCGAGCAGGCCGACCTCGTCTCCTACGGCATCTTCGGCCTGATCGACGCGATCCAGAAGTTCGACATCGAGCGTGCGATCAAGTTCGAGACCTACGCGATCAGCCGCATCAAGGGCGCGATCATCGACGAGCTGCGCTCGATCGACTGGATCCCGCGGTCGGTCCGCTACAAGGCCCGCGAGGTCGAGAAGGCCTACGCCGCCCTCGAGGCCAAGCTGCACCGGACGCCCACCGAGGCCGAGGTCGCGGCGGAGCTGGGCATCGCGCTCGAGGACCTCCACACGATCTTCAGCCAGGTCTCCTTCGTGAACGTGGTCGCGCTCGACGAGCTGCTCACCGCGGGCGGGGAGAAGGGCGACAAGCTCTCCCTGGTCGACACCCTCGAGGACACCAAGGCCGAGGACCCGGTCGCGGCGTTCGAGACCGAGGAGACCAAGTACCTGCTGGCGAAGGCGATCAACACGCTCCCCGAGCGCGAGAAGATCGTGGTGACCCTCTACTACTACGAGGGCCTGACCCTCGCGGAGATCGGCCAGGTCCTCGGCGTCACCGAGAGCCGGATCTGCCAGATGCACACCAAGGCCGTCCTGCAGCTGCGCGGGAAGCTCGCCGACAGCAAGGACTGACCCACCCCGTCGCGGCCGACGACGGGACCTCGAGACCGGCCGTCCTAGCCGGTCCGCCTCCGTCGGCGCTCGAGGTCCAGCAGCACCACCTCCTCCGGGAGCGCCCTCGACTCCGGGTCGGGGTCGAGGGCCTCGCCGGCGCTGTCCGGCACGGTGACGGCTGCCCCTCCCGCCGGCCGTCGGGGCGCAGGGCCGCGCACGAGGACGAGCCCGGCGACGAGGGCCAGCAGGGCCAGGCCGGCCGCGGGCACCCCCCGCGTCAGCCGCGCCGCCGCAGATCCGGTCGCGAACCCGCGACGAGCTGCGTCCGTCGACGAGGGCTGACGGACCGACGTCCCGCGCACGGACAGCCCCAGCTCGGACGGCTCACGGCCGGACGGCGACGGCGCGAGCGCCAGGGAGTCGCGTGCCAGGGAGTCGCGTGCCAGGGGGTCTCGCGGCACAGCGGACGACGGCGGGCCGACGACCGCACCGGAGCCTCGGGGCCCGACCGCACCCGGCGGCGGCTGCCCCACCCGCATCCCCGACGGCGGCCCCTGCGCCGGGAGCAGGCGGACCGGCCCCCCGAACAGGCTCATCGGGTCCAGGTAGGCCTCACCGCGGCGCAGCCCCAGGTGCAGGCACGTGCTCGGGCAGGGATGACCGGTCTCGAGCAGGCCCAGGACCTGCCCGGAGCCCACGAGCTGCCCGAGCCGGACCTGGACGGCGAGCGGCTCGTAGGTCGTCCGCAGCTCGCCGTGGTCGACGACGACGACCCCTCGTCCGGCGAGCAGCCCGGCGTAGGAGACCCGGCCGCCGCCGGCGGCGTGAACCTGTCGCCCGGCGCGGCCACCGAGGTCCGCCCCGTAGTGCCCGGCGGAGTACCGGGTGGGCCCGGGGGAGAAGGGCCGGACGACCTGCCGCGGGCCGTCGAGCGGCCAGGTCCACCCCGACGGTGAGGCCGCCGCGGCGGGTGCGGGGTCGCCGACGGTCAGGCTGGACGAGGCGACGAGCAGCAGCCCCAGCGCGAGCCCTCGCGCCAGCCGTCGAGATCTCGCCCGCGGCCCGGTGTTGCCCTGGGACGCGGGCCGTGTCGTCGCCGTACGTCTCGCTCCGCCGTCCTGTGCCACTGCTGCCACCCCTCGTCGACCCGGTGAGACCGGGGTGACAGTGCGGCGCCGTCGTGGTCCGGCGCGAGGCCGGAGGGTGATCTGTGGACAGCGGGAGCGACGCACCAGCGACCTGGCACCCTGCGCGCCGCGGACGAGGTCGTCCCGACAGCCCAGCACCCGACGAAGGTCCGCCGCCGGCCGCGCCACCAGCGCCCTCCTCAGTGCGCCGTCGTCGTGCGGCCCTGCTTCGCGTCGACGAGGCGGCCGTCGTCCAGGCGGTAGCGGCCGGTGTCGAGGCCGTCGACGCGCCACGTCCCGTCGGGCAGCACCCGGCTGGTGAACACCGGTCCTCCCGGCGCGACCTCCGCCGTCCCGTTCCGGACCCGGGCGAGGTGCACGTCGGTGCCGGGCGTCCCGCGTCCCGTGACGACGGCGCCGGCCGCCAGGACGACGTCGGTGCGTCCGCCGCAGCGCCCCCGCACCCGGCGCCAGGCGTGGTCCCCGGCCCCCGGGGCGCGCTCGGTGACGGGGGCGCCGACCGCCGAGGGGGCGTACGGCGCGAGCACGAGCTCCCCGACGCAGGGCACGAGGAACCGGCCGTCGGCGTCGGTGCGCGTCAGGACGCGCGAGAGGTCGTTCGGCAGCACGGCGATGCGGCCGAGCGGCCGGCCCGAAGGGTCGCTGACCCGTCCGGTCACCCGGCCCGGGACGCCGCCGTCGCGGGGGTCGAGGGCGGCGTAGAGGCGGTCGACCGGGGGAGTGCGGCCGGGAAGGGCCAGGGCAGACACCGCGAGGACGGCCACGACGGCGGCGGCTGCGGGAGCGAGGACGGCCCGGCGACGGCGCGCGCCCTCGCGCCGGGCGGCCTCGAGGCCGCCGGGGGGGACCGGCAGGACCACGCGCCTCGGCTCGGGCAGGCCGTTCACGCCGGGTCCTGCAGCGTGCGCGCCAGCAGGGCCCGGGCCTCGTGCAGCCGCCGCTTCACCGTGCCGACCGGACGGCGCAGTGCCCGGGCGACCTGCTCGAGGGGCAGGTCCGCGTAGTAGTGCAGCAGCACGACGTCCCGCAGCCCGGGCGGCAGGCGCTCCACGGCGTCGAGCACGGTCCGGTCGGGTGCGGGGACCGGCCGCGCGAGCAGGTCCGGCTGGGCGCGGAGCTCGGTCTGCCGGCGTCGCCAGCGGTCGCGCGCGAGGTTGGTGACGGTGCGGAACGCGTACGGGCGCGCGTCTCGGAGCAGCGGCCAGCGCGCGTACACGCGCACCATCGCCTCCTGGGCGAGGTCGTCCGCGGTGGGGCGGTCACCGACGAGCGACAGGGCGTACCCGGCCAGCGCGCCGTAGGTCTCGGCGTAGAAGCGGTCGAACGACGCCGGCACCGCGTGATCGTCCCGGGCGGGGGAGCGGGAACGGTCACGACACGACGAGGGTCGCCGAGAACGGGTCGGACAGGTAGCCGCGGCGCGCTCCCGGCGTGACGACGACGTTCCCCGAGGCGCTCGCCTCCCGGCGTGCGGTGGACAGGGCGGTGCTCGCGCGTCCGTACCGGTCCTGCCGCAGGACGACGTCGACGGGCGTCGCCCCGTACACCCGCTGCTGCACCCGGACGCGGCCGCCGGGGGAGGCGGGGGCGACGGTGACCGTCACCCGGGCGGGCCGGTGGGCCGGGACGGAGTCGGACGGGGAGAACGACACCGTGACCCGCTGCCGGACCAGCACGAGCGCCCCCGCGGCGGCGGGTAGCAGGGGGCCGTCCCCGGCGTACCGGAGGGTGTACCGGGTGGCCTCGCTGGTCCGGCGCGTCGTGGTGGCGCGGCCCGCGTCGTCGGTGGTCAGGGTCGCGAGCGGGCTGTCGAGGTCACCGGTGTGGTGGCCGAGCAGCGCGAGGCGCGCGCCGGGCACGGGCGCTCCGGTGTCCTCGCGCACGAGCCGTGCAGCGAGCGTCGAGGACTGCCCGTAGGTGAGGGTGCCCGGCCCCGACAGGGTCAGCGTCGTGGCCACCTCGGCGGGCGTCGTGAAGGAGACCGTGGCCGCGGCGGACGAGGCGCCGGACCAGTCGCGGGCGAAGACGCTCGCGCTGTAGACGGTCGACGGGGCGAGGTGGCGCAGGACGTGCACCGAGGCCAGGGTGTCCCCGCCGTCGAGGCCGTCCCCGACGGTGGCGGGGGGCGTGGTGCCGATCGCGTACCGGACCGTGACGCCGGCGGCCGTCGCTCCCTGAGGACGGGCGAAGCGGAGGGTCACCCGGCTGGGGGCGACGTCGGCGGTCAGACCGGTGACGGACGCGGGGGCGGTCACGGTGGGCGTGGCGCGCAGGCCACCGCCGACGCCGATGTCGCCCCCGAAGTCCATGGACGCCGACGGCAGCGAGGTGTCCTGCACGCCGTCCAGCGACCAGCGCTGCAGGACCGACGCGAGGTCGGCCTTGGTGCCGCTGACCCGGTCCAGGTAGAGCTGTCGGCCGGAGCCGGAGAACCGCGGCGACAGGTAGCGGACGTCGTCGACGCCGGCCAGCACCGTGCGCGAGGTGCGGTCTCCGAGGGCGTAGCGCAGGACGTCGGAGCCGCCCCGGGTCAGGGCGAGGGCCGTCCCGTCCGGCGACCAGTCCTCGACCCGCACCCCCGTCGTCAGCACCGCGGGTGCACCGCCGTCGGCGTCGACCGCCAGCACGGCCGGAGCTCCTCCGCCGACGCGGTCGAAGGCCAGGAAGCGCCCGTCGGGCGACCAGACCGGCTCGTCCCCGTCGGCGCCGACGGGTGCGGCCCCCGTGCCGTCGGCCCGCACCGTCCAGAGGGCCTGCTCGCCCGACGGGACGAGGCGGGTGAAGGCCAGGCGGGTGCCGTCGGGCGACCAGGCCGGGGCGGCGTCCCACGCCGGCCCGCTCGTCACCTGCCGGGCGCCGCTCCCGTCGACGGCGCCGACGGACAGGTCCCCCTCGGAGGAGGCCCAGGCGAGCCGGCTGCCGTCAGGAGAGACGGCCGGGCCGTGCCCGCGGACGCCGGTGGGCGGGGCGCCGGGCGGCGTCGAGACGGCGATCCTCCCGGCGTCGTAGGCGACGACCTCGTCGGTGCCGGCGGCCGAGGCGGACGGCGCGAGGGCACCGCCGAGGAGCAGCAGCAGGACGGCCGACGACGTCGTCAGCAGGTGTGGGCGCACAGGGGACCTCCGGGGACGGGACACACCTGCACCACGCGCGAGGTCGACCGCGGGTTCGCGCGACCTGCGTGCGCGTAGACTCGAGCCAGCGACCGGTCCGCCGGTCGACTTCGCGTGCCCGGCGACGGGTCCGTCCCACGGTCTCCTCCGCACCAGCGGCAGGAGCGGGGCGGCCTCTCGGGCACCAGGGCGAGGCGCCACCCGGTGCCGAGCCACAACCGACGAGCGTGCACCTGATCGAGGTGCGCGCGAGCACAGACAAGGGCCCCCATGGCCGTCGTCACCATGCGCCAGCTCCTCGAGAGCGGCGCGCACTTCGGGCACCAGACCAAGCGCTGGAACCCGAAGATGAAGCGCTTCATCTTCACCGAGCGC
>JAOPWW010000375.1 GCA_025965495.1 Frankiales bacterium | reverse complement strand
CCGCCTACTGCCGCCGTCGGGAAGGCGCGACGACGGTCCGGACGCTGCTGGCCTGCGACTGGGAGCGCGACCCCGAGGGGCTGCTGGTGATGACCGTGCAGGCGGACGCGTTCTGCCACTCGATGGTCCGCTCGCTGGTGGGCGCGATGCTGGCCGTCGGGGAGGGGCGGCGCGGGCCGGACTGGCCGGCGTCGCTGCTGACCCTGGGCAGGAGGGCGAGCGAGGTGATGGTCGCGCCGCCGCACGCCCTGGTGCTGGAGGCGGTCGAGTACCCGCCGGACGACGCCCTGCTGGAGCGGCAGGCCGTGACGCGCAACGTGCGGCCGACGTGATGGACCTCGACGTCGTCGTGCCCGCACTGGCCGAGGTCACCGAGACCGCCCCGGGGCTGACCGAGGCGGAGCTGGTCGCCGTCGAGGAGGCGCTCGGGCGGCAGCTGCCCCTGGACCTGCGTGCGCTCTACGCGGCGGCGCTGCCGGTCGGGCCGCGCTTCCCCGACTGGCGCGGCGACCCGGGCGGCGAGGCCGTGCGCGGCCGCGCGTGGGTGGAGGGAGCGCTCACCGGCGACCTCGTCGACGGCTGGTGGTCGCCGGTGCTGGGGCCGCGCCCGGACGACGTCGGGGAGCAGCTGGAGGTCGTCGTCGCGCGGCTGGCCGCGGAGCCGCCGCTGGTGCGGGTGCGGGGGCACCGCTTCGCCACCGTCACCGGTGGGCCGGTCCTGTCGGTGTACTCCGCCCGCGACAGCGTCCGCTACGGCGACGACCTCCCGGGCTGGCTGGCCCGCGAGCTCGGCCTGCCGGTCGCGGCGCAGGTGGACCGGCCCGCGCCGCTGCCGTTCTGGGACGCGCTGCTGGAACTCGGTTCGACAGAACCGGAGTGACAGAGCCCTGACACTGGAGGCATGGGGTACGTCGACGTCCAGAGCCTGAGCCACGTCCTGCCCGACGGGCGGGTGCTGTTCGACGACGTCAGCTTCCGGGTCGGGGACGGCACCAAGACCGCGCTCGTGGGCGCCAACGGCACCGGCAAGACGACGCTGCTGCGGATGGTCGCCGGCGACGACAAGCCGCTGGCCGGCGCGATCGCCCGCCAGGGCGGCGTCGGGGTGATGCGGCAGTTCATCGGGTCCATCCGCGACGACACCGAGGTGCGGCACCTGCTGCTGGACCTCGCGGCCCCGGCGGTGCGCGACGCCGGGCGGCGCCTGGAGGCGGCCGAGCTCGCGATGATGCAGGACGACAGCGAGAAGACCCAGATGGCCTACGCGAACGCGCTGGGCGACTGGGGCGACGCCGGCGGCTACGAGGCCGAGGTCGTGTGGGACGTCTGCACGACGACCGCCCTCGGCGTGCCGTACGAGAAGGCGATGTACCGGGGGCTGTCGACCCTGTCGGGCGGGGAGCAGAAGCGGCTGGCGCTCGAGGCCCTGCTGCGCGGTCCGGACGAGGTCCTGCTGCTCGACGAGCCCGACAACTACCTCGACGTGCCCGGCAAGCGCTGGCTGGAGGCGGCGCTGGCGGAGACGCCGAAGACGGTCCTGTACGTCAGCCACGACCGCGAGCTGCTGCACCGCACCGCGACCCGCGTCGTCACGATCGAGGCCCACGGCGCCTGGGTCCACGGCGGGGGCTTCGCCGACTACGCCGAGGCTAGGCAGGCCCGGCGCGAGCGGCTGGCCGACCAGCACAAGCGCTGGGAGGAGGAGCACGAGCGGCTGCGGCAGCTCATGTTCACCCTCCGCGAGCAGGCGGCCCGCAGCCCCGACATGGCCAGCCGCTACTCGGCGATGGTGACGCGGCTGGAGAAGTTCGAGAAGGCCGGACCGCCGCCGGAGCAGGTCGTGGACCAGAAGGTCGAGATGCGGCTGCGCGGCGGCCGCACCGGCGTCCGGGCGCTGACCTGCGAGCGGCTCGAGCTCACCGGCCTGATGAAGCCGTTCGACCTCGAGGTGTTCTACGGCGAGCGGGTCGCGGTCCTCGGGAGCAACGGCTCGGGCAAGAGCCACTTCCTGCGCCTGCTTGCCGACCAGCCGGTCGCGCACACCGGCGTCGTCCGGCTGGGCGCCCGGGTCGTGCCGGGCTGGTTCGCGCAGACCCAGGACCAGCCCGAGCTCTACGGCCGCACGCTCACCGAGGTGCTGCACCGCGGGGACGACCGGCGCCGGGGGCTCGAGCGCGGGGGCGCCGTCGGGGTGCTGCGGCGCTACGAGCTCCACCAGCAGGCCGACCAGGTCTACGACACCCTGTCCGGGGGCCAGAAGGCACGGCTGCAGGTCCTGCTGCTGGAGCTGTCGGGCTGCACGATGCTGCTGCTCGACGAGCCGACCGACAACCTCGACCTCGACAGCGCGGAGGCCCTGGAGGAGGGGCTCGAGGCCTTCGACGGGACGGTCGTCGCCGTCACGCACGACCGCTGGTTCGCCCGAGGCTTCGACCGCTTCCTGGTCTTCGGCAGCGACGGCAACGTCTACGAGGCGCCCGAGCCGGTGTGGGACGAGGGTCGCGTCGTGCGGGCACGCTGATGAGCACCGCGAGCGTGCCCGGTGAGCTGCGCCGGGTCGTCCCGGGCGACTGGCCGGTGCTGCGGGCGCTCCGGCTGGAGATGCTGCAGGACACCCCGCTGGCGTTCCTCGAGACGCACGCGGACGCCCTGGCCCGCAGCGACGACGAGTGGCGCTACCGCGCGACCCGGGGGTCGGACGGCGGC
>JAOPWW010000367.1 GCA_025965495.1 Frankiales bacterium | reverse complement strand
CGCCGACGCGTTGTACTGGGGGCACGGTCCCGTCCGAGGGCCGCGCAGAGGAGCACTCCCTGATGGCACGCCAGTCCAGCAACCCCGTGTTCCAGCGCAGCACGGCGCTCCACGAGAGCCTCCGCGGCACTGGGCAGTACGCACCGTCCGCCGACGAGGTCGCCGGCATCTACGCCACCCCGACCCGCCTCACCTACGACGACATCGTCGTCAAGACCGGGATCCTGCTCGGGATCATCGTCGTCACCGGGACGGCCGCCTGGGTCGGCGACCTGAGCACGGGCGCAGGCGCCCTCGCTGGGATCGTCGGCTTCGTCCTCGCGCTCGTCAACATGTTCAAGCGCAAGGTCAGCCCCCCGCTCGTGCTGGCCTACGCCGCGCTCGAGGGCGTCTTCCTCGGCGCGATCAGCCACCTCTACAACGACCAGTTCGGCGGCGGGATCGTCACGCAGGCCGTCCTCGGGTCGACGGCGGTCTTCGCGGCCGTCCTGTTCGGCTACAAGAGCGGCAAGCTCCGCGCGACCCCGAAGTTCACCAAGATCGTCACCCTCGGGTTCATGGGCCTGTTCGGCCTGGTCGTCCTCGACCTCGTCGTCAGCCTGTTCGCCGGCGGGGACGCGCTCGGCATCCGCGGCGGCAACGTCGTCACGTCGGTCCTGTTCAGCGTCGCCTTCATCGTGTTCGGCGCCCTGACCTTCGTGCTCGACTTCGACCAGGCCGAGCGCATGGTCGAGGCCGGCGTCGACAGCCGCGAGTCCTGGCGGATCGCCTTCGGCCTGGTCGTCGGCCTGGTCTGGCTCTACCTCGAGGTGCTCCGCCTGCTGAGCTACCTGCAGGGACGCCGCTAGCACCAGCCGCACGACGGCCGTCATCCGGACAGGGTGGCGGCCGTCGTGCTGTCAGTCCCCGAGGGCCGCCGGCCGCGCGGGGTCCGCGCTGTACTGCGACCAGGAGCCGGGCCACAGCCGGCCGAGCCCGAGCCCGGCGTGCTCCATCGTCAGCAGGTCGTGGCAGGCGGTCACGCCCGACCCGCAGGACACGACGACGTCGGTGGCGTCGGTGACCCCGACCGCGGCGTAGACCTCGCGCAGCCGTTCGGCGGGGACGAGCGCCCCGTCCGGGCCGACGTTCTCGCGGCACGGGACGTTGCGGGCGCCCGGCACGTGCCCGGGGCGGGGGTCGACCGGCTCGACGTCGCCGCGGAAGCGGGCCCGGTCGCGCGCGTCGAGCAGCACCCGGCCGGGGTCGACGGCGTCCTCGAGCGTGGCCAGCAGGTCCTGCGGCCAGGGCCGGGGGGTGAAGACGGCGGGCGGCCGGTCCGGCACGGGCGTGTCGACCAGCGCTCCGCTGACGCCGCCGTCGAGCAGGGCGGCGTCGTGGCCGGTGACCCGCAGCATCCACACCAGGCGGGCCGCGGTGACCCCGCCGCCGTCGTCGTAGGCGACCACGACGTCGTCGTCACCGATGCCGAGCGAGCCCATGCCGCGGGCGAACACCGCGGGGTCGGGCAGCGGGTGCCGCCCGCCCTCGGGGGAGGCGGGAGCGGCGAGCCACCGGTGGACGTCGACGAAGACCGCGCCCGGCAGGTGGCCGGCGTCGTAGGCGGCGCGCTCGGACCGGCCGTCGAGGTAGGTCCGGGCGTCGGCGAGGACGACGTCGGCGCGGTGGTCGGCGAGCCACGCGGGGGAGACGAAGGGCGGGAGCACGCGGTCAGCCTCCCACCAGCAGCGCCTGGAACCGCTCGGCGTCGCCGGCCCGCGGCAGGTTGTTGAACAGCACGTACGGGTCGGGCCGGCCGTCGACGAGGTCGCGCAGCCGGCGCAGCTCCTCGTCGGTGTGGACGTGCCGCATGCCGCTGGTGCCGTGCAGCCGGTAGTAGGTGCGCTCCGGCGTGACGGTGTCGGCGCCGGCCAGCGGGTCGACGACGTGGACCAGGTCGAGCTCGGTGCACAGCTCGGCGACCAGCGGGAGCGGCCACGGCCCTCGCGGCTCCCAGAGCAGCCGGCCCTCGGGCCGCTCGACCGTCGTCACGAAGGCGCGGAGCCGGTCCGCGTTCTCCGTCGTCGGGCGGAAGCTCGCGGGGCACTGCAGCAGCACGGCGGTCGCCTGCAGCAGGCGCGCGCACGCGAGGGTCCGGTCCCACGCCGCGAGCACCGGCGGGGTGGTCCGGAACGCGCCGACCTGCCCGCGGTGCTCGTCGGGCAGCGGCCGCTTCAGCCGTCGGTAGGTGGGGCTGCCCGACTCGTGGGTCACGTACTGCCAGGCCTTGATCGTGAACTCGCCGGCCGGCCAGGACCTGCGCCAGCGCAGCAGCAGGGCGTCGTCAGGCGGCTCGTAGAAGGTGTGCTGCACCTCGAGGACCGGGAACCGCCGGACGTAGGTGGCCTGCGCGACGGTCCAGCCGCACAGGCCGACCCGGACGCTCACCCTTCCAGCAGGGCCGGGGCGTTCAGCGGCGTGTTCTCGTCCTCGACCTCGCCGACGAACTGCTCGACGACGTCCTCCAGGGCGATCACCCCGACGGCGCAGCCGTGCTCGTCGACGACCTGTCCGAGGTGGCTCTGGCTGCGCTGCAGCAGGGCCAGCACCTCGGCGAGCGGCAGTGCGCACGGCACCGAGGGCATCGGGCGCAGCCGGCGGGCGACCAGGGGCTCGCGCCGCTCGCGCTCGGACAGCCCGAGGACGTCCTTGACGTGGACGAAGCCGAGCAGGCCCCCCTCGACGGCGTCGGGGGTGCTCGGGTCGTCGCCGGCGGAGCGGACCGGGAAGCGGGAGAAGCCGGTGATGACGACCAGCTCCTCGAGCTCGTCGGCCGTCACGTCGGGGCCGACCGTGACGAGGCGGTCCAGCGGCAGCATGACGGTGCTGGCGGGCGCCGACCCGAGCTCGAGGGCCCCCGACAGGCGCTCGTGCTCCTCCTCGTCGAGCAGCCCCTCCTCGCGGCTGTGGGCGATGATCCCGGCGAGCTCGTCCGGCGAGAACGACGCCGACAGCTCCTCCTTGGGCTCGACCCGGACACTGCGCAGCACGGTGTTGCCGAAGGCGTTCAGGCCCCGCAGGAGCGGTCCGACGGCGGTCGAGAACCGGTAGAGCGCCGGCACCAGCACCAGGGCCGCCCGCTCGGGCGAGGCGATCGCGATGTTCTTGGGCACCATCTCGCCGAGCACCATGTGCAGGAAGACGACCAGCGACAGCGCGACGGCGAAGGCGATCGGGTGCAGCAGCTGCTCCGGCACGTGCGCGGCGTCGAGCACCCCCTCGAGCAGCGAGGAGACGGCCGGCTCGGCGACGGCGCCGAGCCCCAGCGAGCACAGGGTGACGCCGAGCTGGGCGGCCGCGAGCATGATCCCCAGCGTCCGGAGCGCGTCGAGCACGACGGCGGCCCGCTTGCTGCTCTCGGCGAGCGGCTCGACCTGGCTGCGGCGCACGCTCATCACCGAGAACTCGGCGCCTACGAAGAACGCGTTGCCGAGCAGGAGCAGCACGGCGGCGACCAGGCTCAGGCTGCTCACGCGGCGTCCTCCTCGGTCGGCTCGGCCGGCGGCGGCGTCAGCTGGACGCGGTCGACCCGCCGGCCGTCGAGCTCCAGGACGACCAGGGTCCAGCCGCCGACCTCGACGACGTCGCCCCGCGCCGGGATGCGGCCGAGCCGCTGCATGACCAGGCCGCCGAGGGTGTCGTAGGGGCCCTCCGGCATGACGAACGCGCACGCCTCCTCGACCTGGTCGTCGCGCAGCAGGCCGGACAGCACGAGGGTGTCGTCGGCGCGGTGCTCGACGTCGGGGCGGCCCGGCACGTCGTGCTCGTCGTCGACCTCGCCGACGAGCTCCTCGACGAGGTCCTCCAGCGTGACGACGCCGGCGGTGCCGCCGTACTCGTCGATGACGACCGCCATCTGCAGGCCGGGCTCGCGCAGCGTCCGCAGCAGGTCGTCGCAGTGGACCGTCTCGGGCACCCGCGCGACCGGTCCCATGACCTGGTTGACCCGGGTCCGCCTGCGGTCCTCGCGCGGGACGGCGAACGCCTTCTTGACGTGGACGACGCCGACGATGTCGTCGACGCCGTCGTTGCCCTCGACGGGGAAGCGGGAGTGGCCGCTGTCGTGCGCGAGCTCGAGCAGGCGCTGCACCGAGTCGCCCTGGTCGAGGGTCACCATCTGCATCCGGGCCGTCATGACGTCGCCGGCGTTGCGGTCGCCGAACGCCAGCGACCGGGTGAGCATCGTGGCGGTCGTCTCGTCGAGCGTGCCCTCGGCGACCGAGGAGCGGACCAGGCTGCCGAGCTCGGACGCCGAGCGGGCCGACCGCAGCTCCTCCTGCGGCTCGATGCCCAGGCGCCGCACGAC
>JAOPWW010000045.1 GCA_025965495.1 Frankiales bacterium | reverse complement strand
GACCTGTTCGCGCGGGTGTTCCCGTTCGACCTGCGCCCCCAGGGCCACGACATCATCCGGACCTGGCTGTTCTCGACCGTCGTGCGCAGCCACCTCGAGCACGGCAGCCTGCCCTGGACCGACGCCGCCCTGTCGGGCTGGATCCTCGACCCGGACCGCAAGAAGATGAGCAAGTCCAAGGGCAACGTCGTGACGCCGATGGGCCTGCTCGAGCAGCACGGCACCGACGCCGTCCGCTACTGGGCCGCCGGCGGTCGCCTCGGCACCGACACGGCCTTCGACGAGGGCCAGATGAAGGTCGGCCGGCGCCTGGCGACCAAGCTGCTGAACGCCAGCAAGTTCGCGCTCGGGTTCCCGGAGGCGCCCGAGGGCCCGGTCACCGAGCCGCTCGACCTGGCGCTGCTCGCCCGCCTGCGCGAGGTCGTCGAGGAGTCGACGAAGGCGTTCGAGGCGTACGACTACAGCCGGGCGCTGGAGCGCACCGAGGCGTTCTTCTGGACCTTCTGCGACGACTACATCGAGCTGGTGAAGGGCCGCGCCTACGCCGAGGGGCCCGAGGCCGAGAGCGCCAGTCGCGCGCTGCGGCTCGCCCTCGACGTCCTGCTGCGCCTGTTCGCCCCCGTGCTGCCGTTCGCGACCGAGGAGGTCTGGTCGTGGTGGCGCGAGGGGTCGGTGCACCGCACGAGCTGGCCGACGGTCGACGAGCTCGGCACCGCCACCGGCGACCCGGCCCTGCTGGTCGCCGCGGGAGAGGCCCTGTCCGCGGTCCGCAAGGCAAAGAGCAGCGCGAAGCGGTCGATGAAGGCCGAGGTGGAGCGCTTCGTCGTCACCGGCGACGACGCCCGCCTGGCCCTGCTGCGGCAGGCCGAGGGCGACCTGAAGAACGCCGGCGTCGTGGCGTCGGTCGAGTTCGTGGTGGGGGAGCCGGGCTTCGACGCGACGCTCGCGCCCGAGCAGCCGGTCACCGCGTGACGGTCGACGGGACTCCGCTCGGTCCGCTCCAGGCCGCGCTCGCCGCGCGCTTCCCCGCCGAGGACCACATCGTCCCGGACCTCGACCGCATCGCGATGCTGTGCGAGCTGCTCGGCGACCCGCAGAAGGCCTTCCCGTCGATCCACCTCACCGGGACCAACGGCAAGACCAGCACCGCCCGGATGGTCGACGCGCTGCTGCGCTCGTTCGGCCTGCGCCCCGGCCGCTACACCAGCCCCCACCTCGAGTCGCTGACCGAGCGGATCTGCCTGGACGGCGTCCCCGTCGACGACGTCCGCCTGGCCGAGGCCTACGAGGAGCTGCGGCCGTACCTCGAGCTGGTCGACAGCCGCTCCTCGGAGCCGATGACCTTCTTCGAGGTCCTCACGGGCCTGGCGTTCGCCGTGTTCGCCGACGCGCCGGTCGACGCCGGGGTGATCGAGGTCGGCGTCGGCGGGGCGTGGGACGCCACCAACGTCCTGCAGGCGCAGACCTGTGTCGTGCTGCCCGTCGGGCTCGACCACGTGCCGCTGCTCGGGACCACGCTGGCCGAGATCGCGGCCCAGAAGGCGGGCATCGTGCACGCCGGGGCGACCGTCGTCCTGGCCGCGCAGCCGCCGGAGGCCGCGGAGGTCCTGCTGCGGCACTGTGCCGAGGTCGGCGCCACGATCGCGCGGGAGGGCCTGGAGTTCGGGGTCCTCGGCCGCGCGACCGCCGTCGGGGGCCAGCTCGTCACGCTGCAGGGCCTCACGGGCGTGTACGAGGACGTCTTCCTGCCGCTGCACGGCGTGCACCAGGCGGCGAACGCCGCGGCGGCGCTCGCCGCCGTCGAGGCCTTCCTCGGCGGGACCGGCTCGCTCGACCCCGAGGCCGTCCGCGACGGCTTCGCCCAGGTCGACGCGCCCGGCCGCCTCGAGGTGCTCCGCACCAGCCCGACCGTGCTGGTGGACGCCGGTCACAACGCCGCCGGCATGGTCGCCACCGTCCACGCGCTGACCGACGCCTTCGCCTTCACCCACCTCGTCGGCGTCGTCGCCGTGCTGGGCGACAAGGACGCCCGGGGGATGCTCGAGGTGCTCGAGCCCGCGCTGTCGCAGGTCGTCGTGACGCAGACCCGGTCGCCCCGTGCGCTGCCGGTGGACGAGCTCGCCGAGATCGCCCGCGACGTCTTCGGGGAGGACCGGGTCGCCGTCGAGGACGGGCTCGACGACGCCATCGACACCGCCGTGTCGCTGTCGGAGCAGGAGGCCGAGCTCGGCAGCGCGGGCGTCCTGGTCACCGGCTCCGTCGTCACCGCGGGGGAGGCCCGGCGCCTGCTCAAGCGGTGAGCGGCCCGCCGGTAGCGTGACCGGGACCGCACGACCCCCGACACCTCCAGGAGACCCACCACCGTGGCCACCGAGCGCACCCTCATCCTCGTCAAGCCCGACGGCGTCCGCCGCGGCCTCGCCGGCGAGGTCATCGGCCGGCTGGAGAACAAGGGCCTGACGCTGGTCGCGATGGAGCTCCGCACCCTCGACCGCGCGACCGCCGAGGAGCACTACGGCGAGCACAAGGAGCGCCCGTTCTTCGGCGAGCTCGTCGACTTCATCACCGGCGGCCCGCTCGTCGCGCTGGTCGTCGAGGGCCCGAACGCCGTCGCCGGCTGCCGCGGCCTCATCGGCTCCACCAACCCCGTGGAGGCGACCCCCGGCTCGATCCGCGGCGACTTCGCCCTCGAGATCGGCGAGAACCTCGTGCACGGCAGCGACTCGGTCGAGTCGGCCCAGCGCGAGGTCGGCATCTTCTTCCCGAACCTGTAGCTCGTCCCCGACCCGGCCCGGCTCCCCTCGCTCGCGCGAGCGGGACGCCGGGCCGTGGCGCGTCCGGTGCGCAGTGCGGGCCGGGAGCCGCCGGCGGAGCGGCGTCGGACGAGCGGATGACCGGCAGCCGCCGGGCGAGCGGGCACGAT
>JAOPWW010000343.1 GCA_025965495.1 Frankiales bacterium | reverse complement strand
AGTTCGAAGTCCCCATCCAGGCCGCCATCGGCGCCCGCGTGATCGCTCGCGAGAACATCCGCGCGATCCGCAAGGACGTGCTCGCCAAGTGCTACGGCGGTGACATCACCCGCAAGCGCAAGCTGCTGGAGAAGCAGAAGGAGGGCAAGAAGCGCATGAAGATGGTCGGACGCGTGGAGGTCCCCCAGGAGGCGTTCATCGCGGCGCTCTCCACGGGTGAGGAGACCGCGGGCAAGTAGGTGGACCGCTCTGGTAGCCAGAGACCGTGAGCCTGCTCCCCGCCCCCGGGCCGACCCGGGTGCTGGCCTTCGCCACCCTGGTCAACACGTTCGGCAACGGCCTGTTCATGGCCGGCAGCGCCCTGTTCTTCACCCGCTCGGTCGGCCTCTCGGTCGGCCAGGTCGGGCTCGGGCTGACGGTCGCCGGGCTGCTCGGTCTGCTCGCGGGGGTGCCGGCCGGTCACCTCGCGGACCGGCGCGGGGCCCGCGAGGTCCTCGTCGCGCTGCACGTCGCGCAGGCCGCGGCCATGGCGGCCTTCGCCGTCGTCGGCTCGTTCGGGGCCTTCGTCGTCGTCGCGACCGTGTTCACGGTGCTCGACCGGGCGAGCAGTGCGGTTCGGCAGGGCCTGGTCGCCGCCGCGCTGCCCGCCGAGCAGCGGGTCGAGGGGCGGGCCTACCTGCGGGCCGTCACCAACCTCGGCATCTCCGGCGGCGCGGCGCTGGCTGGGCTGGCGCTGGCGGCCGACAGCCGGCCCGCGTACCTGGCGCTCGTGCTCGGGGACGCCGCGAGCAGCCTCGTCGCCGGGGCCGTCCTGCTGCGCCTGCCGCCGGGAGTGCGGCGGACCGCGGTCGAGACCGGCAGCATGGTGCAGGCGCTGCGCGACCGCCCCTACGTCGTCGTCACGGCGATGAGCGCGGTCCTCGGCATCCACTACGCGCTGCTCGAGGTCGCCGTCCCGCTGTGGGTTGTCCGCCACACGAGCGCACCCGTCGCCGTCGTCGCCCTGCTGTTCCTCGTGAACACGGCCTGCTGCGTGCTGCTGCAGGTCCGGGTGTCGCGCGCCGCGAGGGACGTGGCGACCAGCGCGGTCGCGGTGCGCCGCGGAGGGCTGCTGCTCGGGGCGTCCTGCCTGGTCTTCGCCGCCTCCACCCTGGGGCCCGCACCGGTCGCCGTCGTCGTCCTGGTGCTCGCGGCGCTGGTCAACGTCGCCGGGGAGCTGTTCCAGGCGGCGGGCTCCTGGGGGATCGGCTTCGGGCTCGCCCCCGAGCACGCGCAGGGCCAGTACCAGGGCCTGTACGCGACCGGCTTCGCGGCGGCGTCCGGGCTCGGGCCGCTCGTCGTCACCGCCACCGCCGTGCAGGGGGTGTGGGGCTGGGCGCTGCTCGGTGCCGTCCTGGCAGCAGCCGGCGTCGCGACGGTCCCGGTCGTGGCCTGGGCGCAGCGCCAGCGGGAAGGAGTCCCGGCATGAGCGACGACGACCTCGACCGGCTGTTCCTCGCCGGGGCCGAGACCGCGGCCCGCCGGCTCGCCGTCCGCCCCGGCCTGTACCCGTTCGCCCTCGCCATGACGGTCGACGGCCGGCTGGTCGCCCCCGGCATCGAGCCGGGGGAGGAGCGGCCCGCGGTGGAGCGCGTCCAGGAGCTGCTCGTCGAGGCGCTGCGGGCGGTCCGCGACGACCTGCGCGCCGTCGTCCTGGTGTCGGACGTCCGGCTGGTGAGCGAGGCCGACGGCGCCGAGACGCCCGCCCTGCTGCTGGAGCTCGAGCCGCGCGACGGGGACCCCGTCGTGGTGACGGTGCCGTACGCGCCCGGCCCGGAGCTGCAGCAGCCGACGCGTGCGGCCGGCCGCCGCAGCGTCTGGGACCCCGCCGGCTAGGACGCAGCGGCGAGCTTGGCGTTGCGCCGGCCGTACGTCACGTAGACGACCAGGCCGAGCAGCAGCCACACCAGGAACCGCAGCCAGGTCTCGACCGACAGGTTCATCATCAGGTAGACGCAGAACAGGGCGGACAGGACCGGCACGAACGGCGACAGCGGCACCCGGAACGGCCGCTCGAGCTGCGGGCGGGTGTGCCGGAGCACCGGCACGGCGATCGCGACGACGACGAAGGCGAACAGCGTGCCGATGCTCACGAGGTCGGCCAGGACGGTCAGCTTCACGAAGGTCGCCAGCACGGCCACCATCGCGGTCGTGATCACGGTGGCGAGCACCGGCGTGCCGTAGCGGGGGTGGAGCTCGGCGAAGCGCGGGGGCAGGAGCCGGTCGCGACCCATGGCGAAGAAGATGCGCGGCATCGTGACCAGGTCGACCAGGGTCACGCTCGTCAGGCCGGCGACGGCGGCGATCGAGACCAGCGTGGAGGCCCAGCCGGCGCCGACGGCGTCGAAGGCCTTCGCGATGGGGGCGCCGACGTCGAGCTGGCGGTAGTCGACCATCCCGGTGACGACGAACGAGACACCGATGTAGAGCACGGTGGCGATGCCGAGCGTCCCCAGCAGGCCCAGCGGGAGGTCGCGGCCCGGGTCGCGGGTCTCCTCGCCGAGGTTCGCGACGGCCTCGAAGCCGGTGTAGGCGAAGAACACGACAGCGGCCGCCGAGAGGACTCCGGCGATCCCGAAGGCTGTCGGGTCGAGCCCGAACACGGCCTGCACGAGCGGCTGGCTGATCCCCGTCTTCGCCTCGCTGGCCCTGGCCGCCGGCACGTAGGGGTGCAGGTTCGCCCCCTTGACGTAGAACAGCCCGGCCACGACGACGAACACGCAGATCGCCACCTTCACGGCGACCAGCACCCCGGTCACCCGCGAGCTCTGCTTGACGCCGACGACGGCGACCACGCCGAGGACGAGCACCAGCGCGAGCGCCCCGACGTTGACCGGGGCCTTCTCGCCGAACAGCGACGTCGGGAGGTTGAACAGGTCCTGGAGGTAGGACGACCAGCCGCGGGCGACGGTGGCCGCCCCGAGGGCGAACTCCAGCAGCAGGTCCCAACCGATGATCCACGCCGCGAGCTCGCCGATGGTGGCGTAGGCGTAGGTGTAGGCGCTGCCCGCGGCCGGGACGCCCGAGGACAGCTCGGCGTAGCAGAGCGCAGCCAGCGCGGCCGCGACGCCCGCGAGCAGGAACGACAGGGTCACCGCCGGCCCGGCCGACTCCTTGGCCTCCACCCCGGTGAGCGTGAAGATGCCGGTGCCGATCACGACGCCGATGCCGAACCCCATCAGGCCCAGCGGCCCGAGGGTGCGCTTGAGCCGGCCCGGCTCCGCCTCCCCACCGGGTTCGACCCGCCCCTGCTCCAGGACGTCGTCGATGCTCTTGGTGCGGGCCCAGGTCGCCGTCATGGCGGGCGCTGTACCCCGCTACCTCGTGTCGACCACCTGGTAGGCCTCGGCGAGCCGTCCCTCCGGCAGACCGTGCTCCGCAGCGGTCCGGCCGAGGTGCTCGCGCAGCTCGTCGGCGACCCCGCGGTCGAGCATCGGCGTCTGGCTGTCGTGGGCGCTGCAGGCGGCGACCTTCGCGTCGAACACGTCGGTCACGTCGACGGCGGTGGTGTCGGCCGGGCCGCCGAACAGCCACACCTGGGGCACCTCCCACAGCGGCAGGTCGAGCTCCTCACGGGGGAAGGCGAACTCGTTGCGGGCGTCGGGGTAGACGGCGGCCAGCACCGCGGCGCCGGTCGCGAGGTGGTCCGGGTGGTACAGGTACACGAACCGGTAGTTGCGCTCGGGGGAGTGGGTCACGACGGCGTCCGGCCTGACCTCCCGCACGATGCGGGCGAGCTCGAGCCGCAGGCTCCGGTCGACCTCGACCCAGCCGTCGAGGCGGTCGAGGAAGCGGACGTCGGTGATCCCGAGGGCCTTCGCGGCGTCGCGCTGCTCCTGCTGGCGGATCCCGGGGACGTCCTCGCGCGGGACCTCGGCGTCGAAGCCGCCGCTCTGGCCGTCAGTGACGCAGACGACGGTCACCTCGCAGCCCTGGGAGGTCCACAGGGCGAGCAGGCCGCCGGCGCCGAAGTCGGCGTCGTCGGGGTGGGCGCCGACGACGAGGGCGCGGGACGGCACGGCGGGCTGCGCGGGGTCGGCGGGCTGGGCGGGGTCAGGGCTCATGCGGTGGTCCTGCCCCGCGGAGCGCCTGGCGACCCGGAGTCGCGGGCGACCCAGGGCGACCCCGGGCTACGGGCGACCTCGGGCTACGGGCGACCCCGGGACCCGCGGCTACGGCCGGACGCGCTGGGCCCGCAGTGCCCGCCGCCGGCGGAGCACCTCCGCGGTCCCGAGGACCTCGACGGGCGTGCGCTGCCGGTCCCGCGACCGCAGCACCAGCACCCACGGCCGCAGCCCGAGCAGCTGTCCGCTCAGCAGCAGCGGCAGCAGGGCGAGCAGCAGCAGCACCTCCGCGCTCAGCAGGACGACGCCGACGACCGCGACGACCAGCCCGGGCAGGGCGAGCAGCAGGAGGAACACGCCCACGACGGCGCTGATCGGGTCGTCGCCGAGGCCGTCGAACGAGGGGATGTCCGGGCCGGTGTCGCCGGTGCGCCAGCGCGGCAGCCACGGGAGCAGCCGCAGCCGGACCGAGACGAGGTCGTCGGGGGCCACGGTCAGGAGACGGTGCGGTACGTGCGGACAGTCAGGGTCGAGAACACGACGGTGATGACGACGATCCAGGCCAGGCTCTTGAGCAGGGCGTGCTGCAGGGGCAGGCCGTCGTTGAGCAGGGCGCGGACGGCGTCGACGGTCGGGGTGACGGGGGTCGCGTTGGCGAACGTCTGGAGCCAGCCGGGCATCGACCGCAGCGGCACGAACGCCGAGGACGCGAAGGTCAGGGGGAACAGCCAGACGAAGCCGGCCAGGTTCGCGGCCTCGACGTTCGGGACCGACAGCCCGATGAAGGCCTGGATCCAGGAGAAGGCGAACCCGAACAGGGAGGTGAGGGCGATGGCCGCGACCAGGCCGAGGAACGACGACGGCCGCAGCCCGACCGCGAGGCCGACCGCGGTCATGACGAACACGACCAGGACGATCCGGCACAGGTCGCCGAGGGTGCGCCCGGCGAGCACCGCCGAGCGCGCCATGGGCAGGGAGCGGAACCGGTCGACGATGCCCTTGGCGAGGTCGGTCGCCAGCCCGACGGCGCTGCTGGTGGAGGCGAACGCCGTGGTCTGCACGAAGATCCCGGGCATCAGGTAGTTCACGTAGGACAGCGGCCGGGTGTCGATGGCGCCGCCGAAGACGTACCGGAACAGCAGCACGAAGATGACCGGCTGGACGGTGCTGAAGAACAGCAGCTCCGGCTGGCGCGTGGTGTGGCGCAGGTTGCGGCCGGTGAGGACGAGGGCGTCGTTGACGGCCCAGCGCAGCCCGCCGCCGGCCGGCGCGTCGAGGGCGTGGGTGGTCATGCGGTCTCCTCGGCAGCGGCCTGCTCGGCGCCGTGGCCGGTCAGGGTCAGGAACACGTCGTCGAGCGTGGGGCGGCGCAGGGCCAGCTCGCTGATCGCGACCCCGGCCTCCTCGAGCACCCGGGCCGCCTCGGTGACCAGGGCGACTCCGGTGGTGGCCTGCATCGTGAGGTCCCCGCCCGTGCCGCGGACCGGGTCGCCGACGGCCTGGAGCGCGACCATCGCCCGCTCCCCGTCGGCAGGGTCGGCCGGGCGGACGACGACGACCGAGCCACCGACCTTGTCCTTGAGCTCGTCGCTGGTGCCCTCGGCGATCACCTTGCCGGTGTCGATGACGGCGATCCGGTCGGCGAGGCGGTCGGCCTCCTCGAGGTACTGCGTCGTGAGCAGCAGGGTGGTCCCGTCGCGCACGAGGTCCTCGATGACCTCCCAGAGCCGCAGCCGGCTGCGCGGGTCCAGGCCCGTGGTCGGCTCGTCCAGGAACAGCACGCGGGGGCGGTTCACCAGGGAGGCCGCGAGGTCGAGGCGCCGCCGCATGCCGCCGGAGTAGCCGCCGACGACGCGCGAGGCGGCCTCGGTCAGCTCGAACCGCTCGAGCAGCTCGTCGGCGCGACGGGTGATCTCGGCCCTGGGCAGGTGGTAGAGCCGGCCGACCAGCACGAGGTTCTCCCGGCCGGTCAGCAGCTCGTCGACGGCGGCGTACTGCCCGGCCACGCCGATCACCCGCCGCAGCCGGTCCGGGTCCTTCAGGACGTCGATCCCGAGGACCGTCGCCCGGCCGCTGTCGGGCCGCAGCAGCGTGGTGAGCACGCGCACCGTCGTCGTCTTGCCGGCGCCGTTGGGCCCCAGCAGGCCGAGCACCCGGCCCTCCGGGACCTGTAGGGTGACGCCGTCGAGTGCGCGCGTGCTCCCGTAGGTCTTGACCAGGTCCTCGACCTCGACCGCGTGCTCCATGACCGCACCGTAGGGGCAGGGTCCGACAGGACGCGACACCTTTCCCGCCGCACCCCTGACACTGGAGGGGTGGCCGGACCCCTCCCCCTCGGTGAGCCCGTGCCGGCGTCGGGGGCGCTGCCCGCGCAGGCGCTGGAGCACCTCGGCGCGCGGCCGTTCTCGCTCTACCTGCACGTCCCCTTCTGCCTGACCCGTTGCGGCTACTGCGACTTCAACACCTACACCGACCTCGGCGGCCTGCAGGGCAGCTACGCGGACGCGGCGGTCGCCGAGGTCCGGCTGGCCCGGCGGGTGCTGGGCGACGTCGACCTGCCCGTGCAGACCGTCTTCGTCGGCGGCGGCACCCCGACGCTCCTGCCGAGCGAGGACCTCGTGCGGGTGCTCGACGCCGTCCGGCAGGAGTTCGGCCTGGCCGCCGGCGCCGAGGTCACGACCGAGGCCAACCCGGACAGCGTCACGCCCGAGTCGCTGGCCGTCCTGCGGGCGGGCGGCTTCACCCGGGTCTCCTTCGGGATGCAGTCGGCCGTGCCCCACGTGCTCGCGACCCTCGACCGCACCCACACGCCGGGCCGTCCCCAGCAGGCGGTGCGCGAGGCCTACGACGCCGGCTTCGGCCAGGTGAGCCTCGACCTGATCTACGGCGCGCCGGGGGAGTCCGACGGCGACTGGCAGACCTCTCTCGACGCCGTCGCCCAGGCCGGCCCCACCCACGTGAGCGCCTACGCGCTGATCGTCGAGGAGGGCACGCGGCTGGGCCGCCAGGTCGCCCGCGGCGAGCTCCCCGCCCCCGACGACGACGCCCTCGCCGACCGCTACCTCATGGCCGAGCAGTCCCTCGGGGGGCGGCTCCCCTGGTACGAGGTGAGCAACTGGGGCGAGCCCTGCCGCCACAACCTCGCCTACTGGCGCGGCGACGACTGGTGGGGGATCGGCCCAGGCGCCCACAGCCATGTCGGCGGCGTCCGCTGGTGGAACGGCAAGCACCCCGCGCCCTACGCCGCCGCCCTCGGCCAGGGCCGGTCGCCGGCCGCCGGCCGGGAGGTCTTGACCGACGACGACCGCCGGGTCGAGCGCGTCCTGCTGGAGCTCCGCCTGCGCGAGGGCCTGCCGCTCAGCGTCCTGCGGCCCGAGGGGCTCGCCGCCGCCCACCGGCACGCCGCCGACGGCCTGCTCGAGCTCGAGGACGGCCGCGCCCGGCTGACCCTGCGCGGCCGCCTGCTCGCCGACGCCGTCGTGCGCGACCTCGTCGACTGACGGCGGGATGACGGGGGCGCTGGACCGACACCCGGACCGGGCCCAAGACCGCCTCCGGGACGCCTGCCCGGACGACGGACCGCGGCGCGGCACGATGGGCGGGTGCCGCCGACCGCAGACACCGCACCTCCGCCCGCGGGCCGAGCCTGGCTGACCCCGAACCTGCGCACGCTGGCCGGGGTGTCCCTGCTGCAGGACGCGGCCAGCGAGATGCTCTACCCGGTCCTGCCGATCTTCCTGACCGTGACGCTCGGCGCCCCGGCGGCCGTCGTCGGGCTGGTCGAGGGCGTCGCGGAGGGCGTCGCCGCGCTCACGAAGCTGCTGGCGGGGCGGCTGTCGGACCGCTACCCCCGCAAGCGCCTGATCGCCCTCGGCTACGGGCTGGCGGCCGTCGGCAAGGTGCTCGTCGCCGTGGCGGGGGCCTGGCCGGTCGTGCTGGCCGGGCGCGGCGTCGACCGGGTCGGCAAGGGCGTGCGGGGCGCACCGCGCGACGCGCTGCTCATGGTCGGCGCAAACCCGGCGGCCCGGGGCCGCGTCTTCGGCTTCCACCGTGCGGCCGACACCCTGGGTGCCGTGGTCGGGCCGGCCGTCGGCCTGGGCCTGTTCGAGCTGCTCGACCACCGCCTGCGGCCGCTGCTGCTCGTGGCGGTCGTCCCGGCGGTCCTGTCGGTGGCGCTCGTCGCGGCGGTCCGCGAGGACCCGAGGCCCCCGCTGGTGGGCGCCCGGCGCCCGCGCATCGCCGACCCCGGCGTGCTCCCGCCGCGGCTGCGGCGGCTCGTCGTCGTCCTGGGCCTGCTCAGCCTGGTGAACGTCCCGGACGCGCTGCTGCTGCTGCGCGCCCACGACCTCGGGCTGTCGACCGCCGGCGTGCTCGCCGCGTACGTCGTCTACAACGCCGTCTACGCCGCCGCGGCCTACCCGGCGGGCGCGCTGTCGGACCGCTGGCCCCGCCACCGCGTCTACGCCGCCGGCCTGGTGTTCTTCGCGGTCGGCTTCGTCGGGCTCGGGCTGACCAGCACCCCCGCGCTCGCGTTCGTCCTGCTGCCCCTGTACGGCGGGTTCGCGGCCTGCACGGACGGCGTCGGCAAGGCATGGGTCGCGAGCCTCGCGCCGGCGGAGCTCCAGGGCGGCGCGCAGGGGCTGTCCCAGGCCGTCACCGGCGGCGGGGTGCTCGTCGCCGGGCTCTGGGCCGGCGCCGCCTGGCACGGGACCGGTCAGGTGCCCCTGGTGGTCGCCGGAGCCCTCGGCGCCCTCGCCGCCGTCGGGCTGCTGGTCGCCGGCCGGCACCTCGAGCCGGACGCCTGAGCCCGCGACAAGACGCCGACCGCCGACCGCCTGACCGTCGCACCCGGGGCCGCCGCCGCCTGACCCTGACCGCAGGCCGCCTTACGCGGGCCGCGGAACTCAGCACCGCCCCGCCGGCTACTCCGCCGCGAGCAGTCCGCGCGAGCGCTCGACCCGGCGCAGCAGGTCGGCCTTCTCCCGGGCGTTCTTCGCCACGACCGGCGGCGCCGCCGCCACCGCTGCCTCGACCCGGTCGGCGAAGCCCGGCGGGGCGCCGTGCACGGGGAACAGCCGGTTGGTGAACACCATCGCCGGGATCATCCCGCCGCGGTCGAGGTCGGGCAGCAGCTCCAGGTAGCGGTCGGCGTAGGGGGCGAGCAGCGCCTCCTGGCCGGGCCGCCAGAAGGCGGTGGTGACCGCGCCGACGTTCGACACCGGCACGGTCCGCCCGACGACGGCCTGCCAGGCCTGCTCCTTGGCCTGCGCCGTCGGGGCGGCGGCCCGCACGACCGTCGCGCGCACCTCCGCGTCCGGGTCCGGGTCGCGCTGCAGCAGGGCGGCGACCTCGGCGGCCGTGTCCTCGCCCAGCTCGGCCGCGCGCACCAGCACGCGCCACTGCAGGTCGACGTCGTCGCCGGGGAGCGCGCGGAGGTCCGCCAGCGGGGCCGTACGGGCGAGCGTGCGCAGGGCGGCCTGCCGGCGCTCGGGGACCTCGGCGAGCCGTCGGCACGCGTCCGCGACCTGGGCCAGCAGCGCGGGCCGGTCGGAGGCGGGGGACCACAGCTCGGCGGCGTCCAGGGCCAGTGAGAGGTAGGGCTCGACGACCGACGACGCGGTCTCCGCGAGCAGCACGCGGGTCAGGCACGCGACGACGTCGGCCGCCCGGGCCTCGCCGGACACGAGCATGTCCCAGACGGTGGCGACGGCGACCCCGCGGGCCAGCGGGGTGGGCAGCAGCGCCGCGGAGGCGAGCAGACCGGCGGGGTCGTCGGTGCGGGAGCCGGCGAAGGTGAGGTCGTCGTCGTTGACCAGGTAGAGGTCGGCGCCGGGCGGGAGGTCGACGGGGGTGCGCTCGCCCTGCACCTCGACCAGCGCGCGGCCGGTGCGCACCAGCCCCTCCGGGCCCCGCGCGTACGCCCCGACGGCGAGCACGTGCGGCCGCGGCGGCCCGCCCGCGCCGCGCGCCGTCAGCACCAGGCCGGCGTCGTCCTGGACCAGGCCGAGCCGGTCGGTGCCGGCCCGCTCCAGCCAGGTGGCCTGCCAGGCGTCGAGGTCGCGGCCGCTCACGGCGGCCTGGACGTCGACGAGGTCCTGCAGGGTCGTGTTCGTCCAGGCGTGCTTCCGGAAGTAGGACGCCATGCCCTCGGCGAACCGCTCCTCGCCGACGTAGGTCATCAGCTGGTGCAGGACGCTCGCGCCCTTGGGGTAGGTGATCGCGTCGAAGATCGAGGCGGCCTCGGCCACCGTGGGGATCGGCTGGCGGATCGGGTGCGACGTCGGTCCGGCGTCGGCGAGGTAGGCGCGCAGCTCCTCGCCGGCGAGGTGGCTGGCCCAGACGTCGGTGTAGGACGTCGCCCGCTCGGCGGCCCAGTGCGCGGCGAACTCGGCGAACGCCTCGTTCAGCCACAGGTCGTCCCACCAGCGCATCGTGACGATGTTGCCGAACCACATGTGGGCCATCTCGTGCAGCAGCACCCGGGCCAGCAGCTCCCGCTCGGCCGGGCTCGGCGTCGTGCGGCGCAGGAAGTCGTCGGACCAGGTGACGCAGCCGTAGTTCTCCATCGCCCCGCCCATCTCCGGGACGAACACCTGGTCGTAGCGCCGCTGCGGGAACGGCATCGCGAAGGTGCGCCCGAAGAAGCCGAGGCCCTGCTCGGTGAGCAGGAACAGCTCGTCGGCGTCGCGCTCGAGCACGGCGGCGAGCGACCGGCGCGCGTAGAGGCCGAGGTCGTGCCCGCCGGCCTCGCGCCGGACCTCGTGGAACGGCCCGGCGTCGACGACGACGTTGTAGGTGGACAGCGGCGGGGTGTCGGGGAAGACCCAGCGCCGGCCGCCGTCGACGTCGGTGACGACGGCGTCACCGCTGTTGCTCAGCACGGTCCAGTGCGCCGGCGCCGTGACGGTGAAGGCGTGCGGCGCCTTGAGGTCGGGCTGGTCGAAGCAGGCGTAGACGTGGTGCGCCTCGTCGGGCTCGAAGGAGGTCCACAGGTAGACCTCGCCGTCGGAGGGGTCGACCGCGCGGTGCACGCCCTCGCCCTCGGCGGTGTCGGCCTGCACGGACTCCACCACCAGCACGCCCGACGCCGGCAGGTCCGCCAGTGCGATCCGCCCGTCGACGGCGGCGGGCAGGTCGCGGCCGTCGAGGGTCGCGCGCACGACCCGTGCCGCGCACTCGACGAACGACGACGCCCCCGGCGTCCGGCAGGAGAAGCGGACGGTCGAGACGACCCGCACCTCGGGGCCGTCCGGCAGGCCCGTGAGGTCGAGCTCGACGTCGTACCGCTCGACGGCGAGCAGGCCCGCGCGCTCGGCTGCTTCGACCTGGCTGAGGCTCGTCATGGACCCGAGACTAGGGAGACGCACGGCACAGCGGGAATCGCGGTCCCGCCCGGTAGGTTCAGCCTCTGTACAGAGGACGCCACCGCGCCCTCACCTCCTGCGGACGAGCCGTCCGCGAGGTCGCTCGTGTGTCGTCGTCCATGTTCACAGGGTCATCCTGGTCCGGTCCGCGTCGCAGCACTGTCCGCCTCACCGCGGCGACAGCGGCCCCAGACCCACCCTGAACAGGACTCTCTTGCCCTACAGCGCCCCCCGTTCCTCCAGCTCGTCCCGCCCGTCGTCGTCCTCCTCGGGCGGCTCCCGCTCCGGCGGCTGGCGCCAGGGCAGCAGCCCCTCCCGCGGCCGGGCCCGCAGCAGCGCGCCCGCCCCGAAGGTCATCGTCAAGAGCGACCTCGAGCTCGCGCTCGACGCCGCCGCCGAGGCCGCGGAGTCCGACACCGCCGAGGTGCCGTCGTTCGCCCAGCTCGGCCTGCCCGACAAGCTCGTGTCGCTGCTCGCCCGCCGCGGCATGGAGGCGCCCTTCGCCATCCAGGCCCGCGCGCTCCCCGACGCCCTCGCCGGCCGCGACGTCCTCGGCCGCGGCCAGACCGGCTCCGGCAAGACGCTCGCCTTCGGCCTGCCCGCGATCACCCGCCTGCTGGCCGGTCCGCGCCGCACGCCGAACCGCCCCCGTGCGCTCGTCCTCGTCCCGACCCGCGAGCTCGCCCAGCAGGTCCACGACGCCCTCGCGCCGCTGGCCCAGCCGATCGACCTCAAGCTCGCCACCGTCTACGGCGGCGCGTCGATGGGTCGCCAGATCGACCAGCTGCGCCGCGGCGTCGACCTCGTGGTCGCCACCCCCGGTCGCCTGCAGGACCTCATCGAGCAGGGGGAGTGCATCCTCGACGCGATCGAGATCACCGTCCTGGACGAGGCCGACCACATGGCCGACCTCGGCTTCCTGCCGGCGGTGACGGCGCTGCTCGACCTCACGCCCGCGACCAGCCAGCGGATGCTCTTCTCCGCGACCCTCGACCGCGGCGTCGACCGCCTGGTGCGCCAGTACCTGCGCGACCCCGCCGTCCACGCCGTCGCCGCCAGCTCCAGCCCGGTCGCCCTCATGGACCACCAGGTCTGGGCCGTGACCCACGACGCCAAGCCGGCGCTCGCCGCCGAGATCGCCGCGCGTCCGGCCCGCACGCTGTTCTTCGTGCGGACCAAGCACGGCGCCGACCGGCTCTCGATCCAG
>JAOPWW010000320.1 GCA_025965495.1 Frankiales bacterium | reverse complement strand
GGCGGCCCGGACCGGCGCGGGGAGCTCGGCGGCGGGGGTGGCCAGCCGGCGGCGCAGGGCGACGGCCCGGTCGCGCAGGCGTGCGGGGGCGGGGAGTGCCACGGGCCGGCTCCAGTTCCTGTGACGCTGATTCTCTGTACCCTTGTGACCAAGATGACACGCCGCCAAACGCCCGTCGAGCCGCCTGTTCGCCGCGACGGCCGGCGGGAGCGCTGGACGGCGCACCGGGCCGCCCGGCGCGCGGAGCTGATGGAGGCGGTGCTCCAGGCCGTCCGCCAGCGCGGCCCCGGCATCGACCTGGACGACGTCGCGGCGGTGTCCGGGATCGCCAAGACCGTCTTCTACCGCTACTTCGCCGACAAGGCCGACCTGTTCCTCGCCGTCGGCAGGGAGGCCGGTGAGCGGGTCGTCGAGGAGGTCGTCGCCGCGGTGGACGGCACGTCGCACCCGCGGGTCATGGTGCAGGCCGGCGTCGACACGTTCCTGCGCGCGGTGGAGGCCGACCCCGAGGTCTACCGGTTCGTCCTGCAGCGACCGGCCAACGCGGCGGCGGCAAGCGACTACAGCGCCGTCATCAGCAAGCACGTCAGCCGGGTCATCGGCGACCTGCTGCGGGCGGCCGGTCGCGACACCGGACGGGCCGAGCCCTGGGGCTTCGCCATGGTGGGCGCCGTCCGGTCCGCGGCCGAGCGCTGGCTGGACGAGCCGACGATGAGCCGCGAGGCCCTGGCCAGCCACCTCACCGACCTGCTGTGGGCCGGCGGCCGGGCCGCCCCGCGGGTGGTCCCGGCAGCCGCACCGGACAGGACAGGGAATCGCCGCCCCCCGACCGTGCCTTGAGGACGGGGAGAGCGTCTCCCCTCGGTGGCGTGCCCCCGAGCCGGAGGTCCTGTGTCCGCCCCGTCCGTCGCGCCCGCCCGGGCCGTCGCCCCCGCCGCCACCACGCCGGTCTGGCTGAGCCTGGCCGCCCTCGCGCTCGGCGGCTTCGGCATCGGCACGACCGAGTTCGCCACCATGGGCGTGCTGCCGGAGGTCGCGGGGGACCTGCACGCCTCGATCCCGCAGGCCGGCCACCTGGTGTCGGCGTACGCGCTGGGCGTCGTCGTCGGCGCGCCGCTGCTCGCCGTCGTCGGGGCCCGGCTCCCGCGCAAGGCGCTGCTGCTGACGCTCATGACCGCCTTCGCCGTCGGGAACGCCCTGTCCGCCCTGGCCCCGACCTTCGGCAGCCTGGCGCTCGCGCGCTTCGCCAGCGGCCTGCCGCACGGCGCCTACTTCGGGACGGCGAGCATCGTCGCCGCCTCCCTCGTGCCGCCGGAGCGCCGGGCGCGCGCGGTCGCGCGGGTGATGCTCGGGCTGACGGTCGCGAACGTCGTCGGCGTGCCGCTCGCGACCCTGCTCGGGCAGCAGCTGGGCTGGCGCAGCACCTACTGGACCGTCTCGGTGATCGGGGTGCTGACGATCGCCGCCGTCAGCCGCTTCGTGCCGCGCCTGTCCGCCCCCGACGGCGCGAGCCCCCGCCGCGAGCTCGGCGCCCTCCGGCGCCCCCAGGTCTGGCTGACCCTGCTCGTCGGCGGGGTCGGCTTCGGCGGCATGTTCGCCGTCTACAGCTACATCGCGCCGACCCTCACCGGCGTCTCGGGCTTCCGGGAGTCCCAGGTGCCCATCGCCCTGGCGCTGTTCGGCGTCGGCATGACCGTCGGCACGGAGATCGGCGGACGGCTGGCCGACCGCTCGGTGGTCCGCACGATCGCCGCCGGCCTGTCCTCCGTCGTCGTCGTCCTGCTGGCCTTCACGGTCACGGCCCACTCCGCGGTCCCGGCCGCCGTCACGGTCCTGCTCATCGGCCTCAGCAGCGCGCTGTTCCTGCCCGCCCTGCAGACCCGGCTCATGGACGTCGCAGGGGACGCGCAGTCGCTCGCGGCGGCCGGCAACCACAGCGCGCTGAACGTCGCGAACGCGGTGGGCGCGGCCCTCGGCGGGGCCGTGATCGCGGCGGGGCTCGGCTACACGGCCCCCGCCGTCGTGGGGGCGGGCCTCGCGCTCGGCGGGCTGGGCGTGCTCGGGGTGTCGGTCGCCCTGGAGCGCCGCCGGCCGCTCAGCTGATCGGACCAGGAGGCAGCCACTGCGGCGCGCACGACCCGCGCGGGACGAGCACCGTCCGGTAGCGCCCGGGCGTCCGCGACATGCGGACCTGCTCGGTCACGCCCTGGTAGTGCCCGAGGGGCGTCTGTGCGGTGAACGTCTCCGGGTCGAGGTAGGCGTGGGCCTCGCCCCGGCCGGCGGTCTCGAGCGCGTACTGCTGCTCGAAGGTCCCGAGCCCGAGGATCCACAGCGCCGCCCGGGTCAGGGACACGTGCACCCGCCAGCTCCCGCCCTCGACCGCCCGGCGGCTCAGCGCCTCGACCACCCCTGCGGTCAGCAGCCAGCTCACGACGTAGTCGTTGACGACGACGATCGGCGGCAGTCCGGGCCTGGTGCCGTCGCCCTCCAGGTGCATCATCCCGACCAGGCTGCCTGCGGTCTGGTCGAACCCCAGGCGGTCCGCCCACGGCCCGGTCGGCCCGTTCAGCGACGCCGTCGCGTGCACGATCCCGGGGCGCACCGACGCCGCCTCCTCCGCGCCCAGGCCGACCCGGTCCAGCATCCCCGGGCGGCGGTTCGCGTAGAAGACGTCGGCGCCGGCGAGCAGCTCGCGCACGCGCGCCGCACCGTCGACGGACGTGGGGTCCACCGTCGCGGACCGGACCCCGACGTTCGCGGTCACGTAGGTGACGTCGTGCTCGAGCTCGTCCGGCCGCCAGAGGTTGAGCACGTCGGCACCGTGCAGCGCGAGCGCGCGCCCGACGCCGGCGCCCGCGATGACGTGCCCCATGCCGAGGGCGCGGACGCCGTCGAGCGGCTGCTCCGCCCCGGACGGGAGGGGCTCGGGCGCGCTGTCGCCGATCCGCGTGACCTCGACCAGCGGTGCGCCCGCGAGGTGACCGGTGAACTGCTCCTCGGCCAGCAGCTCCGCCGTGGTGCGCAGCACGGGCATCACGACGCCGGCCTCGGCGCCGGCCCGCTCGAGGTCGTCGGCCTGCCACCGTGCGACGGCGGCGGCGACCGCCCGGGTGTCGTCCGGGACCCCGAGCAGCCTCTGGGCGGCCACCTTGATCCGCGGGTAGATGTTGAGGGGCATGACCCAGCGGCCGTCGGCGGTCGGGTAGAAGCGCAGCCCGAACGCCTGCGACGGGTTCGCGGGCATCCCGGCGGGGTGGCCGTTGAGCAGCTCCCAGCGCCGGTCGTAGAACGGGCACAGCCGGTGCGGCGCCGTGCGCAGGTCGACGCCGACGTCCTGCCCCTCGCCGCCGCGCAGCCGGTGCAGCTTCGCCACCGCGACCGACTTCGCCGCCAGGGCGACCGCCGCTGCGCCGCCGAGCCGCAGCGTGCTCGGCACGACGGGGTCGGCGCCCGCGAACACGACCCGGCCGCCGCCGTCGTCCGGCGTCATCCCGATCCCGGCGAGCACGTCCGCGAGCGCCGCGCCCGGGTCGAACGCGTCGTCGGTGGCGGGGGAGGCGACGGCGGCCGCGACCTGCTCGGCGAGGCTCACGACCGCACCAGCGCGACCGGCACGTCGACGTGCCGCGACCGCAGGTGCTCGCCGACGGCCTTGCCGACCTGGTCGAGCCGGCGGTTCGAGGAGCCGCCCTCGTCGAGCAGGCCCTTGAGCACGAAGTGCACGGCCCGCAGGTGCGGCAGCTCGTGGCGCACGACCTCCAGGTCGGCGGTGTCCGGGAGCAGGGCGCGCAGGGCAGCGGTCGTCAGGGTGGCCCGCAGCCAGGGCCAGGCGTCGGGGTCGGCGACCCAGACCCCGACGTTGCTGTTGCCGCCCTTGTCGCCGCTGCGCGCGTGCGCGACGGTCCCGAGCGGGACGCGGACGGTGTCCCCCCAGGTGCCGGCCCCGGAAGGAGGGTCCAGGGGCTCCGGGTGCAGGGGCTGGGCGACGACCGGCCCGCGCGGGGGCAGCGGCGCGGGCAGCACCTCGCCGTCGTCGAGCACCGCCACGTGGGTGACGCAGGCCTGGTCGAGCAGTGCCGGCCAGTAGGCGATCCGGGGGCGCGCGGGGAACGACAGGCCCGCGGCGAGGTCGTGGAAGAAGCCGGGGACGCTCTGCAGGTAGAGGCTGCCGAGCCTGCCGGCGAGGTCCAGGCGGGCCAGGTCCTCGCGCTCCGGCGCCGTCGCGAGCACGCGCAGCGCGACGGTCGCCTCCCACTGCGAGGCAGCGTCCTCGGCCGCGGTGCCGACCTGCGTGAACGACAGCTCGACGCCGTCCGGCAGGTCGCGGCTCACCTGCGCCGACACCAGGGCCGCCTTCGCCGCGACGTCGGGGGCGGTGAGGAAGACGCTGCCGACCGCCTGCCAGCCGAGCACGCCGAACACGGCGACCTTGGTGGTGGCCGGCGGCGGGCAGCCGGTCGCGCCGTGCACGAGGACGCGGTCCGGCGCCTCCTGCGACAGCCGCACCGTCGACAGGTCCACCGTCACGTCGGGGTTGAGGTAGACGGGTCCCTGCACCTCGTAGACGAGCTGCGCGGTGACGGTGTCGACGGTGACCGCCCCGCCGTCGCGCACGTGCTTGGTGACGACGCAGCTGCCGTCGGCCGCGACCTCCCCGACGGGGAAGCCGGGCACCAGGACGTCGGGCAGGGAGGTGAAGCCGGAGAAGTTGCCGCCGACGGCCTGCGGTCCGCACTCGAGCACGTGACCGGCGACGACGGCGCCGGCCAGCGCGTCCCAGTCGTCGACCGCCCAGCCGTGCCACCAGGCGGCTGCCCCGACCAGCAGCGACGCGTCCGCGACCCGACCGCACACGACGACGTCGGCGCCGGCCGCGAGCGCCGCGGCGATGCCCCAGCCGCCGAGGTAGGCGTTCGCGGCCAGCGGGGGGACCGACCACGACGACAGCGGCTCGCCCGTCTCGAGGTGCTCCAGCAGGTGCCCGGCCGCGGCGTGGTCGGCGAGGTGGGGGAGCACGTCGTCGCCCGACACGTGGGCCACCCGCAGGTCCGCCCCTGCTGCGGCGGCGGCCTCGCGCAGGGCCGCGGCCATGCCGGCCGGGCTGAAGCCGCCGGCGTTCGTGACGACCTTGGTGCCCCGCTCGGCGAGGGCGACCAGGTGGGGCCGGAGCTGCTCGACCGCCTGCTCGACGAAGGCCCGCTCGGGATCCCGGGCCCTGCGGGCCGCCAGCGCCGCCAGGGTCACCTCGGCCAGGTAGTCGCCGAACGCGACGTCGACGGGGTCGCCGGCCATCAGCTCGGACAGGGCGGTGGGGCGGTCGCCGAGGTAGCCGGAGAAGGTGCCGACGCGCAGGGGTCGGCGGGGGGCCTGGGACACGGCGCTCCTGGGGTCGGGGGCGCGACTGTCACACCGGCGGGCCGCTCCGCGCAAGGAGGCGCCGTGGCAGGCTGCCGCTCGTGCTGATGAGCCTGCCCGGACGCGTGCCCGACGTCGACCCCTCCGCCTGGGTGGCCGACACCGCCCGCGTCGTCGGGGCCGTCACGCTGGGCGAGCAGGTGAGCGTCTGGTACTCCGCGGTCCTGCGCGGCGACGGCGACAGCATCACGGTCGGGGCCCGCACCAACCTGCAGGACGGCGCCGTGCTGCACGCCGACCCGGGCTTCCCGCTGGTGGTCGGTGCCGGCGTCAGCGTCGGCCACGCGACGGTGCTGCACGGCTGCACGGTCGAGGACGACGTGCTGGTGGGGATGGGCGCCGTGGTCATGAACGGGGCCCGGATCGGCACCGGCTCGATGATCGGCGCGGGCGCCCTCGTCAGCCCCGGCACGGTCGTGCCTCCGGGGTCCCTGGTCGTCGGGACTCCCGGGAAGGTCCGACGCGAGACGACCGGGCAGGAGCGCGAGCTGATCGCCCTGAACGCGACCGTCTACCTCGACCTCGTCGCCCAGCACCGCCAGGCGACCGTCGTCTAGGTCCCGCAGTAGGTCACGAAGTCCTGGCCCGGCCCCGGCTCGGCGTACCGCTCCAGGCCCGACCGCTCCTCGAACGGCGCCGACACGGCCTCGAGCAGCGGCCCGAGCAGGCCGAGGTCACCGTCGACGGCGGCGTCGAGGGCCTCCTGCACGAGGCGGTTGCGCGGGACGTAGGCCGGGTTGACCCGGTCCATCGCGTCCGGGTCGGGCCCCAGGGCCAGCCAGCGGGCGGACCAGGCGTCGAAGCCGGCGAGGTCCAGGAACAGGCTGCGGACCGGCTCGGCATCGCCGCGGGCCGCGCCGCTGAGCCGCCGGAAGACGCTGGTCCAGTCGGTCCGGCCCTGCTCCATGAGCGCCAGCAGGTCGGTGGCGAGGGGCTCGGCGTCGGCGTCGTCGGGCAGGCCGAGCTTGGCCCGGACGCCGCGGGACCAGGCCTCGGCGTAGCGGGAGCGGAACGTCCCGAGCACGTCGGTCGCGAGGGCGACGGCACGGTCCTGGACGTCGTCGAACAGGGGCAGCATCGCCTCGGCCAGCCGGGCGAGGTCCCACTCGGCGGCGAGCGGCTGGTTGGCGTAGGCGTAGCGGCCGCCCTCGTCGATGGAGCTGAAGACGGTGGCGGGGTCGTAGGCGTCGAGGAAGGCGCAGGGGCCGTAGTCGATGGTCTCGCCGGAGATCGTCATGTTGTCGGTGTTCATCACGCCGTGGACGAAGCCGACGAGCATCCACCGCGCGACGAGCTCGGCCTGCGCGGCGACCACCGCCTCGTAGAGCGCGAGGTGGGGGTGGTCGGCGCCCGCCAGCTCGGGGTGGTGCCGCGCCAGGGCGTGGTCGGCGAGGCGCCGCAGCAGCGCGAGGTCGTCGGTGGCGCGGACGAAGGCGAACGTCCCGACGCGCAGGTGGCTGCTCGCGACCCGGGCCAGGACGGCGCCGGGCAGGACCGTCTCGCGGCGCACCGGCTGCCCGGTCGCGACGACCCCGAGCGAGCGGGTCGTGGGGATGCCGAGGGCGTGCATCGCCTCGGAGACGACGTGCTCGCGCAGCATCGGCCCGACCGTGGCCAGGCCGTCGCCGCCGCGGGAGAACGGCGTGCGGCCCGAGCCCTTCAGGTGCAGGTCGCGCACGCGGCCCTCGCGGTCGGTCAGCTCGCCGAGCAGCAGCGCCCGGCCGTCGCCGAGGCGCGGGGTGTACCCGCCGAACTGGTGGCCCGCGTAGGCCTGGGCGACCGGCCGCGCCCCCTCCGGCACCCGCGTGCCGGTGAGCAGCCCGAGGCCCTCCGGCGACCGCAGCCACGCCGGGTCCAGGCCGAGCTCGAGGGCGAGCGGCTCGTTCCCGACCAGCAGCCGGGGCTCCGGCGCCGGTGCGCCCTGCCACGGGACGGCGAGCTCGGGCAGGTCGTCGGCGAAGCGGTGCTCGAGGGCCGGGGCAGCGGTCGTCACGGCCTCGACGCTACGTCCGTGGTCGGTGCACTCCTCGTGCAGGAACT
>JAOPWW010000318.1 GCA_025965495.1 Frankiales bacterium | reverse complement strand
GCGGGTGCAGGAGCAGCTGGTGCGGGCACGGAGCCCGTCCTCTCGCCGCGCGGCAGGTCGCCGGGCGCGTGCGACGGCCGTCGGCGACGACCGTCAGATCAGCGACAGGGACGGCGTCGGTGAGGTGGTGGACCGACCGTACGCGCGGCCCGGGGCGCTGTCCGGCGTTCGGACGAAGACGCCCGGACGAGGAGCAGTCAGGCGCTCCTACGTCAGTGCGGCCAGCCGGTCGAAGACCGGGGCGAGGCGCTCGAGGTAGCGCTCGGGCCGGCAGACCTCGTCGAGGCGGGCCTCGTCGAGCACCTGCCCGTTGGCGGCTGCCTGCGCCGTCAGGGTCTGCCGGAACGGCGTGCCGGTCTCCCAGGTCTCCATCGCCGCCTGCTGCACGAAGGCGTACGCGTCCTCGCGGGACAGGCCGCCCTCGACCAGCTCGAGCAGCACCGTGCTGGTGTAGATGAGCCCGCCGGTGCTCTCCAGGTTGACCCGCATGCGGTCGGCGTCGACCACGAGGCCGGTGACCAGGCGCGTCGTCAGGTGGAGCAGGTAGTCGGTGGCGATGGACGCGTCGGGCAGGGCGACCCGCTCGGTGCTGCTGTGGCTGATGTCGCGCTCGTGCCACAGGGGGATGCCCTCCATCACCGGCACGACCTGCGCCCGCACGATCCGGGCCATCCCGGCGATGCGCTCGCTGGCGATGGGGTTCTTCTTGTGGGGCATCGCGGACGAGCCCTTCTGGCCCTTGCCGAACGGCTCCCAGAGCTCGCGCACCTCGGTCCGCTGCCCGTGCCGGACCTCGAGGGCGAAGGCCTCGCAGACGGTGGCGATGACGGCGAGCGCGCTGACCCACTCGCTGATGCCGTCGCGGATGACGACCTGGGTCGCGGCCGGGGCGGGCGTGAGGCCGAGCTTCGTGGCCAGCGCCTGCTCCACCGCGGGGTCGATGTTCGAGTAGGTCCCGACGGCGCCGCTGATCTTCGCGACGGCGACCGCCTCGCGGGCGCGCCGGAGCCGGTCGCGGCTGCGGGCCATGGCGAAGGCGAGGTCGGCCATGCGGTGCCCGAAGGTGGTCGGCTCGGCGTGGATGCCGTGCGTGCGGCCTACCTTGACGGTGTCCTTGTGCTGCAGCCCGAGGTCCCGCATGGCGGCCACGAGGACGTCGGCCTTGGCCAGCAGGATGTCGGTCGCGTCGACCAGCTGGAGCGCGAGCGCGGTGTCGAGCAGGTCGCTGCTCGTCATCCCGAAGTGCACGAAGGCGGCGGCCTCGCGCGGCTCGGTGTTGTCGGCCCAGGCGGACAGGAAGGCGATGACGTCGTGCTGCGTCACGGCCTCGATCTCCGCGACCGCCTCGGGGGTCGGCGGGACGGCGCGGCGGACCGGCTCGACGACGTCGGCGGGCACGACGCCGGCCTCGGCGTGGGCCTCGAGCACGAGCACCTCGACCTGGCACCACAGCTCGTACTTGTGGGCCTCGCTCCAGACCCGGCCCATCTCGGGCAGGGTGTAGCGCTCGATCATCAGGTGCTCCTCAGCTCCGTGGAGCGACCAGTCTCCCAGAGGGCCGTCAGGCCTGGGCAGGCACCGCGATCTCGCCGCGCGAGGCCCGACGCCCGATGTCCGTGCGCCAGTGCGCCCCGCGCAGGGTCACCGCCGCCACGCCCTCGTACGCGGCCGCCCGCGCCTGCTCCAGGTCGTCGCCGACGGCGGTCACCGACAGCACCCGTCCCCCGCTGCTGACGACGCCGTCGCCCTCGGTGCGCGTGCCGGCGTGGAGCACGGTCACCGCCGCCGGCAGGGCGCCGACGGTCACGGGGTCGCCGACGGCCGGCGCCGCGGGGTAGCCCTCGGCCGCGACGACGACGGTCACCGCCGCTCCCTCGCGCCACTGCAGCGGCGGGTGCGCGGCGAGGGTCCCGGTCGCGGCCGCGTGCAGCAGCCCGGCGAGCGGCGTCTCGAGCAGGGCCAGGACCGCCTGGGTCTCAGGGTCCCCGAAGCGGCAGTTGAACTCGACCACCTGGGGGCCGCGCGACGTCATGGCCAGCCCCGCGTAGAGCAGCCCCGAGAACGGCGTCCCGCGGTCGCGCATCGTGTCGACGACCGGCTGCAGCACCCGCTCCTGGACCTCTGCCACGGCCGCGTCCGGCAGCCACGGCAGCGGCGCGTACGCCCCCATGCCGCCGGTGTTCGGTCCGGCGTCGTCGTCGCCGACGCGCTTGTGGTCCTGCGCGGGCAGCAGCGGCACGACGGTGGTGCCGTCCGTGACGGCGAACAGCGACACCTCCGGACCGTCGAGGAAGTCCTCCACGACGATCCGCCCCCCGAGCCCCGCGAGCGCGTCCCGGGCGAACACCTGCGCGACGGCGAGGTCGGACCCGACGTGGACGCCCTTGCCTGCGGCGAGCCCGTCGGCCTTGACGACGTACGGCGGCGGGACCGCGGCGAGGTGCTGCTCGGCCTCGGACGGGTCGGCGAGGACGACGGCGGCCGCGGTGGGGACACCGGCCTCGGCCATCACCTGCTTGGCGAAGGCCTTGCTGCCCTCGAGCTGCGCGGCCGCCGCGGACGGTCCGAAGCAGGCGACGCCCGATGCGCGCACCGCGTCGGCGACCCCGTCCACGAGCGGCCCCTCGGGCCCCACGACGACGAGGTCGAACC
>JAOPWW010000311.1 GCA_025965495.1 Frankiales bacterium | reverse complement strand
TCGAGCACGGCGGTCTGCGCGGCCCAGCTGGCCGTGAGGATGACGCCGGGCAGCAGCAGCTCGAGCAGGCCGTCGGCGGGCAGGCCGAGCAGGGCTGCCTCGATCTCGTCGGCGAGGGCCGGCCAGGGGGCGCGGGCGGTGGTGTCCATGGCGCGACCGTGCCGCGCCGTGCCGACCGGGCCCGGTGGTCGTCCACAGCCGGCGGCGTCGTCCACAACATGCCGGAGGGGCATGGCCCGCGGACCGGACCTGGCCGAGCGTCCTGCGGCATGACCCGACCCGCTCGCTCCCGTCCTCGCCTGTCCGGCCCCGGCGAGCTCCTCGCCGCGCTGCCCCTGCTGCTCGGCTTCCCGCCGCGGGAGAGCCTGGTGCTCGTCTGCCTCGAGGGGGAGCGGGGGCGCGTCGGCCTGACGCTGCGCTACGACCTGCCGGAGCCGTCCCTGGAGTCCGCCGCGGTGCAGGACCTCGCCGAGCGCCTCGAGGCCGCGGGTTTACGCCGTGCGTACGCGGTGCTCGTCACCGACGAGCAGGCGGTCGGCCTGCCCCGGCAGGGCCTGATGACGTCCCTGCGCGACGCCCTGCCCGTGGACCTCGTGGACGTCCTGCTGCTCAGGTCGGACCGCTGGTGGTCCTACCTGTGCGACGTCCCCGCCTGCTGCCCGCCGTCGGGGTCGGCGGTCCCGGTGGCGACGCCGACCCTGACCCTCGTCCGCGCCGAGGCGGCCCTGGACGGACGCGCGGTCCTGCCGTCCCGGGAGGCGCTCGTGCGCTCGCTCGCGCCGCCGGCCCTGCCCGGACCGCACCTCACGGTGCTGCGACAGGTGCAGGCCCGGCTCGCGGACGAGGTGCTGCAGCAGTCCCGGCGCCGGGTGCGGCGCCGGCTGCTCCTGCTGTGGGAGCGGGCGCTCGACGCCGCGAGCCTGCCGCCGGCTGGACCGGCCGCCGAGCTGGTCCTGGGTCTGCACGACGTCCTGGTCCGCGACGAGGTGCTGACCTGGTCCGTCGGCCGCAGCGAGCGGCTCCTGACCGTGCTGCTGCACCTGGCGCGCAGCACGCCGGCGCCCTTCGACGGGCCGGTCTGCACGTGCCTGGCCTGGACCGCCTACGCGCGTGGGGACGGCGCGATCGCGCAGACGGCGCTGGACCGGGCGCTGGCGACCGACCCCGGGTACAGCCTTGCGCTGCTGCTCAGGGAGGCGGTCGACCGACAGGTCCCGCCCCGGGCACTGCGGGCCGTCGGTGTCCGGACGGCGGCCGCGCTCCGGCGGAGCCGGTGAGACCGCGCGGCCGCCCCCGGCTAACGGCCCTTCTTGGCCGTCATCTTGCGGAAGAGCTCCTTGGCGCGGGCCTGGTTCTCCGGCTTCTGCGCCTGCTCCAGGACCTTCTTGGCCAGGCCGGCCTTCACGAGTCCGTTCAGCAGTCCCACGTGGTCCTCCTCGTCCGTACCGGGTGCATGTCGTGGCGGTCCCTACCCCTTCCAGGCGCGCCCGACCGCAGCGCCGCGACGACACCTGGACCGGGCGGGGCACGATGCCCCGGTGCAGGGAGCCGGCGAGGGAGGGACGCCGCCGGACGACCGGGCCCGTCGGCTCGTCCTGACCCGGACCCGTCTGCAGCGACCGCCCGCCGTGCCCGAGCTGCTGCTGCACCTCGCCGACGGGATGGAGGCGCTCTGGGAGGACGTGCAGCGCGAGCTCGACACCGGCGACCTGCCGCCGCCCTTCTGGGCCTTCGCGTGGCTCGGCGGACAGGCCCTGGCCCGCTACGTGATCGACCGGCCGCAGGAGGTGCGCGAGCTGTCGGTGCTGGACCTCGCCACCGGCTCCGGCCTGGTGGCGCTCGCGGCGGCACGTGCCGGTGCGGCGTCGGTGCGAGCCGTCGACGTCGACCCGCTGTGCCGGGTGGCCGTGGATCTGAACGCCGAGGCCAACGGCCTGCGCGTGGACTTCGAGCAGGCCGATCTGCTGGACGCGGCACCTCCGGAGGTGGACGTCCTGCTCGCAGGCGACGTCTTCTACGACGCCGAGATGAGCGCACGGGTGCTGCCGTGGCTGCAGGCCGCGCACGCCCAGGGGACGCGGGTGCTGCTGGGGGACCCGGTGCGGCACTACCTGCCGCAGACCGGCCTGGTGGTGCTGGCCGAGCACGACGTGCCGACGACGCGGGACCTGGAGGGCGTCGAGCTCAAGCGGGTGCGGATCCTGACGTTCGGGTAGCGGTGCGGCATGGAGCACTACGAGGACTTCACGCGGGCGGTGAACATGACGCCGAAGCAGCTCGAGGACTGGCTCGGGACGGAGGAGTCGCTCAGTGTCGGGCAGAAGAGCGACGAGGACGCGGAGTCGACGGGCCACGCCTCCGGCCGGCGCATCGTGGCGCTCCTGCGGACCAGGAAGGCCGACCTCACCGACGACGACGACCAGCACATGGGCAAGGTCGTGTCCTACGTCCACCGGCACCTGGCGCAGGCGCCGGCCAAGGAGGACGTCGCGACCTCGCGGTGGCGGTACAGCCTCATGAACTGGGGCCACGACCCGCTCAAGGGCTGACGGACGGCACCGGCTCAGGGCAGCAGGGCGTCCATGGCCTTGAGGATGCGCGTCTCGCTGACCGGCTGCGAGGTGCGCAGGCCCTGCCCGAAGTGGCTGACCCGAAGCTCCTCGACCATCCACCGCACCGCGTCGACGTCCTGGTCCGTGCGCCGCTCGACCGGGAGCTTGGCGAGCAGGGCCTGCCGGTCCTGCTCGAGCTGCTGGACCTCGAGCATGCGCAGCCGGTCGCGCTGCGGGTCCGTCGGCAGCTTGTCCAGCCGACGGACCATGGCGGTGAGGTAGCGGCGCAGGTCGCTGAGGCGGCGCAACCCGGTCTCGGTGACGAAGCCGGGGTGGACCAGGGCCTGGAGCTGGTTCCGCACGTCGGCCAGGGCCGGCTCGAGCGCCTTCTGCCCTCGCAGGGCTGCCAGGCGCTCCTCGACGTCGGCCGCCGTGGCCAGCACCCGCTCGGTCACGGTGACGACCTCGAGCAGCACGTCGAACAGGCCGGCCCGGACGTGGTCGCGGAGCCGGTCGAAGGCAGCCTCGTCCCAGACCGGCCCGCCACCGGACACGACGAGCGTGTCGACGGCGCAGGACAGGCAGTCCTCGAGCAGCGCCGGGACGCCGCCGTGGGGGTTGCGGGCCAGCGCCAGCTTCTGGGCGTTCGTCAGCCGGCCGACCACCGCCTTGGTCTGTCCGGGCACGGTCAGCAGCAGGAGCCGGCGGGTCCCCGCGAGCATCGACCGGGTCTGGGCAGCGGCGTCCGGCAGCACCTTGACCCCGACCGAGCTGCCCTCGTCGACCAGCGAGGGGTAGCCGCGCACGGGTCCGCCCTCGAACGTCCGGGGCAGGCTGCCGAGGTCCCAGTCGCGCAGCCCGGAGCGCTCCAGCGCACCGGCGGCCTGGGACAGGGTCGCGGTCAGGCGGGGCGCCAACCGTCGTCGCAGCTCGGCCAGGTCCTGCCCCTCGGCGACCTGCCGGCCCTCAGCGTCCACGACCCGGTAGGTCGGCCTGAGGTGCGGCGGGACCTTGCTCAGGTCCCAGTCGTCAGGCCCGATGAGCACCCCGGTGCGGCGGCGCAGGTCGGCGGCGAGGGCCTCCCTGACCGGGCTCGCGTAGGGGACGGCGTCGGCGAGGAAGGCCTTGGCGAAGTTCGGGGCGGGGACCACGTGCTTGCGCAGCTGCTTGGGCAGGCTCTTGATCAGGGCCACCACCAGCTCCTCGCGCAGCCCCGGGACCTGCCACTCCGGCGCCGTCGGATCGACCTGGTTGAGCGACTCGAGCGGCACCTCGACCGTGACCCCGTCCGCGGGGGCACCCGGCTCGAACCGGTAGTCGAGCTGGAGCCGGACCGGTCCCTGCACGAAGGCGTCGGGGTAGTCGCCCGGGGCGACCGGGTTCTGGACCAGCAGCTCCCGCGTGAAGTCCAGCAGCTGCGGGACCGACCGCTTGGTCTGCTTCCACCAGGCGTCGAAGTGGCGGCCGGAGACGACGTCGGCGGGGATCCGAGCGTCGTAGAAGTCGTAGAGCGTCTCGTCGTCGACGACGACGTCGGTGCGGCGCGCGCGCTCGGTGAGCTCCTCGACCTCCTGCAGCAGCGCTCGGTTGTGGGCGAAGAAGGCGTGGTGGGTGTCCCAGGCGTCGCCGGACCGGGCGCCCTCGACCAGGGCGTGGCGCAGGAACAGGTCGCGCGAGACCTCGGGGTCGATCCGGCCGTAGGCGACCTTGCGCTTGGCCACGATCGGGACGCCGTAGAGGGTGACCTTCTCCCAGGCCATGACGGCGGCGGCCTTCTTCTCCCAGTGCGGCTCGCTGTAGGAGCGCTTCACCAGGTGCTCGGCCAGCGGCTCGATCCACTCCGGGCTGATCCGGGCGGCGGTCCTGCCCCACAGGCGCGACGTCTCGACGAGCTCGGCGGCGACGACCCACCGCGGCGGCTTGCGGGCCAGGGCGCTCCCCGGGAAGACCGCGAAGCGGGCCGACCGGGCCCCGGTGTACTCGTTCTTGGCCTCGTCCTTGACGCCGATGTGGCTCAGCAGGCCGGCCAGCAGCGACTGGTGCAGCCGGGTGGTGTCGGTCGCGACCTCGTGGGGCTCGATGCCGAGGTCGCGGACGACCCGGAGCAGCTGCCCGTGCAGGTCCTGCCACTCGCGCACCCGCAGGTAGTGCAGGAACTCGGCCTTGCACAGGCGGCGGAACTGGTTGCCCGACAGCTCCTCGCGCTGCTCGTTGAGGTAGCGCCAGAGGTTGAGGTAGGAGGCGAAGTCCGACGTCTCGTCGCGGAAGCGGGCGTGCAGCTGCTGGGCCTGGGCCTGCTTGTCGACCGGCCGCTCCCGCGGGTCCTGGATCGACAGGGCGGCCGCGATGACCATGACCTCGCTGACGCAGCCGTTGCGGTCGGCCTCGAGGACCATGCGCCCCAACCGCGGGTCCAGGGGGAGGGCAGCCAGCCGGCGGCCGGTGGTGGTGAGGCGCTTGGCGGGGTCGGGCTCGGCGACGTCGAGCGCACCGAGCTCGTGCAGCAGGTCCACGCCGTCCTTGATCTGGCGGCGGTCCGGGGGGTCGACGAAGGGGAACTCGGAGACCTCGCCCAGCCCGAGGCTGGCCATCTGCAGGATGACGCTGGCGAGGTTGGTGCGCTGGATCTCCGGGTCGGTGAACTCCGGCCGGCTGGCGAAGTCCTCCTCGGAGTAGAGCCGGATGCAGATGCCCTCGGCGACGCGGCCGCAGCGGCCCTTGCGCTGGTTCGCCGACGCCTGGCTGACCGGCTCGATCGGCAGCCGCTGGACCTTCGTCTTGAGCGAGTACCGGCTGATGCGGGCGGTGCCGGGGTCCACGACGTACCGGATGCCGGGGACCGTCAGGGACGTCTCCGCGACGTTCGTGGCCAGCACGACCCGCCGCTCGCTGTGCGACTCGAACACCCGGTGCTGCTCGGCCGAGGACAGCCGGGCGTAGAGCGGCACGACCTCCGTGCCCGGCCGGACCGTGCGCTGCAGCGCGTCGGCCGTGTCGCGGATCTCCCGCTCGCCGGACAGGAACACCAGCACGTCGCCGTCGCCGGCGCGCTGCAGCTCGTCGACGGCGTCGCAGATCGCCTGGACGGGGTCCCGCGCGATCCGGGGCTCCGCGGGCTCGTCGTCCTCGTCCTGGGCCTCGGGCGCCTCCTCGACCAGCGGCCGGTACCGGACCTCGACCGGGTAGGTGCGCCCGGTCACCTCGATGACCGGCGCCCCGCCGAAGTGCCGGCTGAAGCGCTCCGTCTCGATGGTGGCCGACGTGATGACCAGCTTGAGGTCGGGCCGGCGGGGGAGCAGCTGGGCCAGGTACCCGAGCAGGAAGTCGATGTTGAGGGACCGCTCGTGGGCCTCGTCGACGATGATCGTGTCGTAGGCGCGGAGCATCCGGTCGCGCTGCACCTCGGCCAGCAGGATGCCGTCCGTCATCAGGCGCACGAGCGTGCGGTCGCTGCTGGTGTCGGTGAAGCGGACCTTGTAGCCGACGGTCTGCCCGAGCGGCGTGCCGAGCTCGTCGGCGATGCGCTCGGCGACGGTCCGGGCGGCCAGCCGGCGCGGCTGCGTGTGCCCGATCAGCCCGCGCACGCCGCGGCCCAGCTCCAGCATCATCTTGGGCAGCTGCGTGGTCTTGCCCGAGCCGGTCTCACCCGCGAGGACCACCACCTGGTTGTCGCGGACCGCCTCGAGGATGTCCTCCCGGCGACCCGCCACGGGCAGGTCGGGGTAGGCGATCCGCGGCACGGACGCGCGTCGTGCGGCCAGCCGGGCCTCCGCCTCGGACACGTCACGGGCCAGGGACGCGAGCAGCTGGGCGAGCCGCTCGGGGTCGCGCTGCTTGCGGACGGTGTCGAGCCGGCGCTGCAGGCGGTGCTCGTCCCGCAGCGACGTGCTCGCCAGCCGGGCGAGCAGGTCCGCCGCGGTCTCGCCGGTGCCGGCCTGCACCGGAGGACCGGTGCGGGCCCGGGACACTCCGTCCTCGACGTCGACGACGCCCCGCGGTCGGCCGCCCGAGCCGTCGGGACTCCCACTGCTGCGCCGTCCGTCGGCGACGTCGGGACTGCTGCGCCGTCCGTCGGCGACGTCGGTGCTGCTGTCCGGACGCGCCGCCGCGTCCGGGCTCCGGCTGCTGTGCCGTCCGCCCGGCGCGTCGGGACCGCGGCGCTCCTGCGCCCGGTCCGGACGCTCGCGTCGAGGGCCACGGTCGCGCGAGGTGCTCTGCCTGTCGGCCGCGTCCCCCGTCCGCGCCCGAGGGCCAGGATCGGCCAGCGGGTCGGGGAGGGACCGCCCGGGACCGAGCAGGTCGGCCACCGACAGCCGGCGGTCCCCGATCGGGGCCCTGGCCGGGCCGCCGCCGGGCGCCACCGTCCGGGGAGCCGAGGAGCCCCCCAGGTCGGCGGCCCCGTCGCTCGAGCCCGTCGCGTCCACCGATGCGCCCTCAGCACCCGCGGTCCCGGGGTCGCCCGGAGGGGGAGGGGCCGTCGTCATCGCCTTCCCAGCGTAGGCGAGCCGCCCCGCCGGCCCGGGTGCTGCCGTTCCGGCCCGGACGGAGGGTCGGGCGTGGCACGGTCGGGCCATGCGCTCCCGGTCCGCCGTCCCCGCCCTGCTGCTCGCCGTCGCTGCCGGGGTGCTGGGGCCGACCATGGCAGCCTTGGCGACCGTCCCGCCGAGCTACGCCAACTGCCCGAGCTACCAGAAGACGTTCCCGCACGGGGTCGGCAAGAAGGCGGCGCACGACAGGACCAGCGGGACCCCGGTCACGACCTTCCGCAAGGACGACGCCGAGTACGCCCGAGCGATGAAGCACCGCCCGGACCTCGACCGGGACCACGACGGCATCGCCTGCGAGAAGCGCTAGGCAGGCGCCGCCGACCGGGGACCACGGCAGGGTCACGGCATGGCGCCGCAGAGGAGGCCGGAGTGCGCTGTCCCGCGCCGGACGGGGTAGGCGCCAGGGACCAGCCCGCCCGACCCCTGGAGACCTCCCGTGCTCAGCCTCCCGAACGGCACCCACCTCGACGGCGACGCCGAGGCGGTCTACCTGGCCTTCGACGACGAGGAGGCCGGTGACGACGGCGTGTTCGCCGCCGACCTCGCGGACCCGAGCGGCGTCCCGCTGGTGCGGGTCCAGGCCGTCCTGGAGGACCTCGTCGCTCAGGAGGTCCTGCGGCGCTCGGAGCTCGTCGACCCCGACTTCGGCCCCCGCTACAAGCGGTCCCGCAGCGCCTGAGCCCGCTCGGCGGGCAGGGGGTCAGCCGCGCTCAGCGGGACAGCACCGGTGCGACAGCGAGCAGCCGCGGTGAGCGGGACAGCACCGGCGCGACAGCGGGGCAGCCGCGCCCCGCGGGACAGCACCCGCGGCGCGACACCGGGGCAGCCCGGCTCAGCGGTACACCACCCGCGGCGCGACACCGGGCAGCCCGGCTCAGCGGGACAGCACCCCGGGGCGCTCCCGGCTACAGGAACAGCAGCGCCAGGGTCTCCGCCACGCAGACCGGCTTGGCCAGGCCCTCGCCCTCGACCTCGACCTTCTGCGTGACCATGATCCCGAGCGCGTGCTCGACCGCGTCCACCAGCGTCACGGTCGCCCGGACGCGGGTCCCGACCGGCAGCGGCTGCGGGAAGCGCACCTTGTTGCTGCCGTAGTTGACGATCCCGGAGAAGCTGCCCGCGGGCCGCAGGCCCTCCACCAGCTTCGGGATGAGCGACAGCGACAGGTAGCCGTGCCCGATCGGCCCGCCGAAGGGGCCGGCCGCGGCACGCTCGGGGTCGACGTGGATCCACTGGTGGTCGTCGGTGGCGTCAGCGAAGGTGTTGACCCGCTCCTGGGTCACCTCCAGCCACGGGCCGGGTCCGCGGCGCTCCCCGAGCGCGGAGCGGAGGGTCTCGAGGGCGGCGGCCGGTGTGGTCATGCCTGCGTTCTACCAGGGGGCCTGCAGCCGCCACCGGTACAGCACCGCCGCGACGGCGGTCGCCAGGTTGAGGCTGCTCACCCCCGGCCGCATCGGCAGCGACAGGACGGCGTCGGCCCGCCCGCGCAGGACGGGCCCCACGCCGTCGCGCTCGCTGCCCACGACGAGGACGGCGTCGTCGGGCACGACCGTCCCGCGCAGGTCGTCGCCGTCGGCGTCCAGGACGAGCAGGGGCCCGGTGACGTCGTCGGGGTCGACCGACAGGACCGGCAGCGCGAGGTGGAGGCCCGCGCTGCCGCGGACGCACGACGGCGTCCACGGGTCGAGCGTCCCGGTCACGGCGACGCCGCTCGCGGAGGCGGCCGCGGCGACCCGCACGACGGCGCCGGCGTTGCCGGGGTGGCGCGGCTGGTCCAGCAGGACCAGCGGCGTCGTCCGGGCCCTCAGCACCGACAGGTCGGGCGCGGGACGGGCCGCGGTGCCGGTGACGCCCGTCGGGTGGTCGACCTCCCCGACGACGGCATGGGCCAGCAGCGCCTCGGTCACGTCGGGCGCCAGCCGCGCGCAGAGGGCGGCCGCGTCCGCGTGCGAACGGACCACGACGGAGGTGACGGCCGAGGGCGCGAACCGCAGCCCGTGCTTGACGGCGTGGAAGCCCTCGAGCGGGACCGTCACCCCGGCAGCCGGGACAGGAACGCGACCTGCGCGGGGGCGAGCTTGACCGCGGCCTCGGCCAGCCCGAACCACGTCACCCGGTCGACCTCCGGGAACGGCTGGACGCGTCCGGACCGCGGCGGCCACTCGAGGTCGAACGTGCCCGGGTCGAAGCCGGACAGGTCGGGGTCGGCCTCGACCGCCCACGCCGTGACGACCTTGCCGCTCTTGAGCACGACGCTCCCGAGCAGGACCGGCTCGCCGTCCGGCGGCGCCAGCCCGAGCTCCTCGGCGTACTCCCGACGGGCCGCGTCCAGCGCCGCCTCGGTCGCGTCGTGCTCGCCCTTGGGCACGCTCCAGACCCCGTCGTCCTTCTTGGCGTAGAACGGCCCGCCGGGGTGCGCCAGCAGGACCTCGACCTCGCCGTCCCGCCGTCGCCACAGCAGCAGCCCCGCGCTCGTCTTCGCCACCCGCACAGGATGCCCGCCGGCCGGCCGGGGCAGGAGCGGGCCGTGCAGCCCCTCGTCGTCAGCCTCGTGCTCGACCCGGTCTCCCAGGAGCGCTTCGACGCCCTGCGCCGGGCCCACTTCCCGCGCGACCGCCTGCAGGTCGGCGCGCACGTGAGCCTGTTCCACGCCCTGCCGGGCGAGGACGAGCCGCAGGTGGACGCCGCCCTCCGCGCCGCCGCGCGCCGCCAGCCGTTCGACGTGGCGGTCACGGCGGTGCGCAGCCTGGGCCGCGGCGTCGCCTTCGCGCTGCACGCCGACGAGCTGTCCGCCCTGCACTGCGGGCTGCAGCAGGCGTTCCAGGACCGCCTGACGCCTCAGGACCGTCAGCGCCTGTCCGCGCACGTCACCGTGCAGAACAAGGTCACCCCCGACGCCGCACGGCGGCTGCTGGCGCAGCTGGCGGCGTCGTTCACGCCGTACGTCGTCCGCGCCGAGGGGTTGGCGCTCTGGCGCTACGCCGGCGGTCCCTGGGAGCCGCGCGCCACCTACCCGTTCACGGGGGCGGACGGCGCGGCGGGCGCAGCGGGTGCGGCGGGCAGCGCGAGCTGACCGACGAGGTCGACGACGAGGTCGGCCGGGTAGCCGTACAGGGTCAGCGTCACCCGGCGGGCGCTGTCGACCCGGGTCAGGACGAGGCCGGTCTGCGACTGGCCGCCGTTGACGTTGAGGGCCGTCGTCGTCGCGGTCTCCCCGGCCGCGGCGACGCGCAGGTAGCCCGGGCCGGTCGGGTCGACGGCGCTGACGTCGAGGACCGCCGTCGCGCCCGGCTGCACCGACGACGGCAGCTGGACCGTGACGGCGCGCGCGCCGTGGACCCCGCCGAGGCTGCGGCGGGTGTCGACGACCCTGGCCGGTGCGGTCCCGATCCAGCTGCTGCCGGTGGCGGTGTCGTCGCTGTAGTAGCCGAGCAGGTCGACGACGACCTGGGCCGGCCCGCCCGTCACCGTGAGGCGGGGGGTGCGGCCGGAGGGGGCCAGCACCAGGCCGGTGCGGGAGGTCCCTGCGGCGACGTTGAGGACCGTGGCCCCGCCGAGCTGCACGAACGTGTCGTGGACCGGGCCGACGACCGAGACGTTGAGGACGGCGCTGCGGGCGCCGGCCGGCACGGCGTCGGGCAGGGGGACGTCGAGGCCGCTGACGACGGCGCCGGGGGCCGCGCCGACGCCGGTCCGCGTGTCGACGATCCGGCTCGGGGTGAGCGCGACGTAGTGCCCGCCGGTGCCCTCGCGGACGTCGTAGTAGCCGACGAGGTCGGCGACGAGGTGGGTCGCGGCGCCCTCGACGGTCAGCACGGCGCGCCGGGCGGCGTCGGTGCGGGTCACGACGAGGCCCGTGCTGCTGGCGCGGCGGACGAAGTTGAGCGCCGTCGTGCGCGCTGACGTCCCGGCGGCGCCGGAGCGGACGTAGCCGGGACCCTCGGGCCGGACGGCGGAGACCGACAGGACGACGCCGGCGCTGTCGGCGGGGACGTCGTCGGGCAGCGTCAGGGTGAGGTCGCCGGTGACGGGGCTGCCGGCGCGGGTGTCGAGGACGCGGCGGGCGGTGACCGGCACGTAGCGGCCGGGGAGGGTGTCGCGCGGGACCTCGAGCGCGCCGGGGCTCGTGCCGGTGGGGATGCCGCCGCCGGAGACCGGGACGGGTGCGAGCGCCAGACGGGCGAGGTCGGCGTCGGTGCCGTGGAAGCGGTTCATGTCGACGTCGCCCTTGATGCCGTCGACGGACGCGGTCGAGGAGTACTGCCAGAACGCCCAGTCGTCCCAGCCGGTGTGGGTGGGGGCGGCGACCCTGGCGTAGTGGGCGATCCACAGCGGGTAGCCGGCGAAGGAGCGGGTCCCGCCCATCGAGGCCGACCAGAACGCGGGGTAGGTGTACACGACCGGCCGGCGGCCGGTGAGGGCCTCGAGCCGCGTGAGGAAGGTGCGGGTCCAGCTCACCAGCTGGGCCGACGACAGGCCGTTGCTCGTCTCGAGGTCCAGCGCGGGCGGCAGGGTCCCCGGCAGCTGCTGGTCGCCGATCGTGTCCGCGAAGACCTGCGCCTGGGTGGCCGCGCTGCCAGGAGCCGTCGAGGGGCGGGCGAAGTGGTAGGCGCCGGTGTAGAGGCCGGCCGCGCGGGCGCCGGTGCGGTCGCGGGTAAACCAGCTGTTGGTGACGTCGGCGCCCTCGGTGGCCTTGATCCAGGTGAAGTCCTGGCCGCCGGCGGCGACGCGTTGCCAGTCGACGGCACCGCCGTCGGGGTGCTGGTAGCGGGACACGTCGGGTCCGGTCGCCGCAAGGGCGGGGGTGGCGACGGCGAGGACCGCGAGCAGCGCTGCGAGCGCGGAGCGGAGCAGGCGGGGACGCAGCAGGGGGGACAGCGGCACGAGGGGGGGCTTCCTGGCGGCACCTGCGGGCTGTCCGCTGTCGGGTTCAGGGTCCAGGTCCCTGGCCGCGCACCCGGACGGGCGGCACGGCTCCACCCCGAGGGCCGCGCGGAGCGGCCCGTCTGCTGCGGGAGTCCGTCCCTGTCTGTCCGGCGTCGAGAGCCCGCGCGGCCGGTGACAGGGCTCGGTGCCCGTCCGCGCGGTGCCCGAGGAGGACGGGCGACGCTCACGCTAGGTACCCGAGTGAGTGCGCGCAGTCAGTTGGCGGGATTCACAGGAAGGGGGCGCCGCCCGGCGATCCCCAGGTCGGTGCGGTGGTACCAGGCGAGCTCCGGCTCGCCCTCGAGCCAGCACAGCAGCACCGTCTGGCCCTCGAGCTCGCACGAGAAGTCCAGCAGCAGCGGGGCGAGGCCCTTGAGGTCGGCGCCCGTCTGCTGCACGGCCGTCAGGGCGTCGTCGAGGCGGGCCTGCACGGCCTTGAGCTCGGCCAGCCCTCCGAGCGCCGACGGAGCGCCGCCCCGGAGCGCGGCACCGATCTCGGCGGCGTCGGCACGCCACCGGACGACGTCGTCCAGCACGGGCCGCAGGTCGTCGAGGACCTGTCGGGCCTGCTCGACCGTGAACAGGCCCACCGGGTGCCTAGCGGGCGGCGTGGGCCCGGCAGACCATGGTGCGGACGCCGTCGACCGGCAGGACGAGGACGGCGACGTTGGAGCAGCCGGCCTGCTGGCAGGTGGCGAGCTCGCTGTCCTTGGTGAGGCCCGACAGGCTCGTGCGGCGCGGGTTGGCAAGGCGCGGGGAGGTCATGCACCGATCCTCCCCGCGCAGCGGCGACGTGGTTGCTCCGGCAACCGTGACCTCGCTCACTCCGGGGGCGCCGGCCAGCGGGCGCCGGGCGCGAGGTCCTCGGTCGCGCGGGTGCCGAGCCCGACCAGGGTCACCGCGGACGGGCCGCCGACCCTCGCCGCGACGTCCGCGCCGTCGTCCAGCACCGTGCGCTCGACGACCGCGCCGGAGCGCACGACGGCGCCTGGCAGCAGCACGCAGTCGCGCACGACGGCGCCCGCCTCGACGACCGCTCCGGGACTGAGCACGCTGCGCACGACCTCTCCGGCGACGGTGCAGCCGGGCGCGAGCAGGCTGTCCTCCACCGTGGCGCCGCGCAGCACGCGTGCGGGGTCCGCGCGGGTCGGCCGCGTCCGGACCGGCAGGACGTCGTCGTGCAGCCGGAACGCGGGGTCCTCACCCAGCAGCTCCTGGTGTCCCCGCCAGTAGGAGTCGACGGTCCCGAGGTCGCGCCAGTAGCCGTCGATCGGGTGCGCCCGCAGCCGGCCGGCCTGCGCGAGCCGGGGGAGCAGGGCGGTGCCGAGGTCCTTCAGGCCGTCGTCCCCGGCGTCGGCCTCGAGCTCCTCGAGCAGGTCGAGGACCTCGACCGTGCTGCACACGAACACCTCGGTGGTGACGACGCCGGAGGCCGGCTGCTCGGGCTTGTAGGCGTAAGAGGTGACCCGTTCGCCGTCCACCTCGACGACGCCGAAGCGGGACGCCTGCTCCCCGGCCGGGACCGGCGCGGTCACGGCGGTGACGGCCGCCCCGGACTCGCGGTGCGCGGCCATGACGGCGTCGAGGTCCAGGCGGTAGCCGGCGTCGGCGGACAGCAGCACGAGCAGGTCGGGGGCGGCGTCGCGGACCTGCGGGGCCTTGCGCCACAGGGCGTCGGCGGTGCCCTCGGTGAACCCGGCCCGGTCGGTGCCCTGCGAGGGCTGCAGGGCGAGCACGCCTCCGGTGGTGCGGTCGAGGTCCCAGGGGCGGCCGTTGGCCAGGTGTGCGGCGAGGGAGCTCGGATGGGTCTGCTGCAGGACCCAGACGTCGTCGACGCCGGCCGAGGCGCAGGCCGACAGCGGCACGTCGACGAGGCGGTGGGTGCCGGCGTAGGGGACGGCGGGCTTGGCCCGGTGCTCGGTCAGCAGCTCGAGGCGGCCGCCGGCACCTCCGGCCAGCACGAGGGCGAGGGAGCGGGGGCGCATGGCGCGCCCCTACCCCCTCGCCCTCGGTCGAGCAGGTGCTGTGCCCTAGACGACAGCGCTCTCGGCGCGGGCGGCGGACAGCCGCTCCTCGGTCTCGGCGTCGGCCTGCGCCGCGGCGATGCCCCCGGAGGAGCGCAGCGGGATCTCCTTGATGAACAGGGTGAGGACGAACGCCGGCACCAGCAGGAAGGCGACGGTGAGGAAGGAGGTGTGCATCGAGTCGGCGAAGCCCTGCAGCACGACCCGCTGGATCTGCGGCGGCAGGGTCCGGATGATCGAGGTGTCGTTGAGCGAGGACGCCTCCCCGAACCGGTCGATCACGGCCTGGGGCAGCTTGGCGGCCCGAGCGCGGTCGACGATGTTGCCGCCGACGGAGCCGAACAGCACCGACAGGGCGACGGCGGCGCCGAAGGTCCCGCCCATGCTCCGGAAGAACGTGACCGAGCTGGTCGCCACGCCCATGTCCTGCGGCGGGAGGGCGTTCTGGACGCTGATGACCAGCGTCTGCATCGACAGGCCGAGTCCGGCGCCCATGATCACCATGAAGGCGCAGGCGTGCCACAGCGGCGAGTCGACCGTCAGGGTCGAGAACAGCAGCACGGCGACGAACATGACGGCGGTGCCGAAGACCGGGAAGATCTTGTACTTGCCGGTCCGCATCATGATCCGGCCGGTGATGCCGGAGCAGATGATGATGCCGACCATCAGGGGGATGAGCAGCAGGCCGGCCTTGGTCGGCGACTCGCCCTTGACGATCTGCAGGTAGAGCGGCAGACCGACCAGGGCCCCGAACATCGCGGTGCCGACGAGCAGGGCGACGATGCTGCTGATGTTGAACACGGAGTTCTTGAAGATGCGCAGCGGCAGGATCGCCGCCTCGCCCATCCGGGCCTCCCAGGGCACGAACGAGACCAGCGCGAGGACGCCGACCGCCATCAGCGTCAGGGACGTGGCGGAGGACCAGCCGTACTCGCGGCCCTTCTCGGCCAGCAGGAGGACGGGGACGACGGCGGCGGTCAGGAGCGCGGCGCCCACGAAGTCGATCTTGTGCGAGGAGCGGCGGGCCGGCAGGTGCAGCTGCTTGCTGACGACGGCGAAGGCGGCCAGGGCGATCGGGACGTTCACGTAGAAGATCCAGCGCCAGCCGTCGAAGCCGAGCAGGCGGTCCTGGCCGGCCAGGGCGCCGCCGAGCACGGGGCCGAGGACGCTCGAGGTGCCGAAGACGCTCATGAAGTAGGCCTGGTACCGGCCGCGCTCCCGCGGCGGGACGATGTCGCCGACGATCGCGAAGGCCAGCGACATGAGGCCACCGGCGCCGATGCCCTGGATCGCCCGGTAGGCCGCGAGCTGGTAGATGCCGGTCGCAGTGCCGCACAGCAGCGAGCCGACCAGGAAGATCCCGATGGCGAACAGGTAGAAGGGCTTGCGGCCGTAGGAGTCCGACAGCTTGCCGTAGAGCGGCGTCGAGATCGTCGAGGTGATCAGGTAGGCGGTGGTGACCCACGCCTGCTGGGTCTGGCCGTTGAGCTTGTCGGCGATCGTGCGGATCGCCGTCGAGACGATCGTCTGGTCGAGCGCGGCGAGGAACATGCCGAGCAGCAGGCCGGACAGGATCACCAGGATCTGGCGGTGCGTGAGGGACCCGGCGGCGGCCGGTGTCGGTGCGGGTGGACGGTCGGCGGTCGTGGTCACGAGGCCTCCTTCTGGTCGTGGGCGATCAGCGCGGGGGCCTGCTGCAGAGCGGCGGGCTGGGCCGAGCGGTGGGCGGACAGGTCGGTGTTGAGGCGGCCGAGCAGGGCGGCGAGGTGGGCGACGTCGTCGTCGGACCAGTCGGGCAGGGCGACCGCGAGGTGCTCGGCCTGGGCCCGGCGGCGGGCGGCGAGCGCGGCCCGCCCGGCGTCGGTCAGGCTCAGCAGGGAGGCGCGGCGGTCGCACGGGTCGGGCTCGCGCTGCAGGAGGCCGTCGCGCTCGAGCGCGGGGACCTGGCGGCTGACGGTGGACAGGTCCAGCAGCAGGCGGTCGGCGAGGTCGGACAGCCGCAGCGGCCCGTTGTCGCCGACCTGGCCGAGGACGGCCCCGGCCGGCAGGTCCATCCTCGAGCCGTCGCTGCTGCGCATCGCGGCGCCGAGCTCGCGCAGGCCCCGGACGAGCCGCACGAGCTCGGCAGCGAGCGCTTCGGTGGCGGGCACTGCGGGCTCCTCCCGGGCGTGATGGTTGCTTGCTACAAGCATCGGCACGGCGGCGGTGTTCCGCACCTCGGGAGCCCGTGATCGCGCTGTGACCTGTCTCACGCATGGATGCGGGGGGTCGTGGGCAGTCCCGCGCCCCGGGATGCCATGCTGTCGCCAAACGCCAGACCGGAACGCCGAGTCCCGCCCCCGGTCAGCACGGCGTCCGATCGAGCTCCAGGGCGGGAGCGGGGGACCCAGGTTCCTCGGAGTCTCGGCCGGTCCCGCACGTCCCGGGGAGCGGCCGGGGGTCCTCGGGGCGAAGCGCAGTCCTGCCGCAGTCCGGGCAGGCCGCGCCGGGCAGACCCTCCGCCCGAGCCCGACAGCTCACTCCGCAGGCGTGCGAGAGGTACTGCCCGTGCGCTCTGCCCTGCTCTCCTGCACCTACAGCCCCAAGCACGCCGCGCCTCGCGAGCCCCTGGCGCCCAGGCCCGCACCGCGCTGGCCCTCGGGCTCGCCGCTGCGGTCCTGCCGCTCGGCGCCGCGCCCGCGCT
>JAOPWW010000310.1 GCA_025965495.1 Frankiales bacterium | reverse complement strand
CGGCTTCGGCGAGCCGCTGCGCGGGCTGCCTCCCGCCGGCCGGCTCGAGCCGCCCCTGCTCTTCGGCCCGGTGCCGGCCCCGCTGCGCGTCGCCTTCGTGGCGCGCTCCCCGTCCTTCTGCGCGGCCGCGCGGTCCTTCTCCTTCGCCGCGCGCTCCTTCTCCTTGTCCTTGGCGGCCTTCTCCTTCGCCTTCGCCTTGGCCGCCTTCTCCTTGTCCTTCTCCTTGGCCAGGCGCTCCTTCTCCTTGGCCTTGGCGGCCTTCTCCTTGTCCTTCTGCTTCGCCAGGCGCTCCTTCTCCTTCGCCTTGGCGGCCTTCTCCTTCTCCTTGGCCTTCGCGGCCTTCTCCTTGTCCTTCTGCTTCGCCAGGCGCTCCTTCTCCTTCGCCTTGGCGGCCTTCTCCCGCTCCCGGGCTGCCTTGTCCTTCGCGGCCGCCTCCTGCTCCTTGCGCGCCGCCTTCGCCGCGGTGTCGTCCTTCGCGTCGTCCTTGGCGCGGCTCTTCGTCGCGGTGGCCATGCGGTTCCTCCGTCTGGGGGGTGGGGCGTGCGTGGGCGCTCGCCCGGCAGGTGCCCGCGGTCGCTCGGCCGGTAACCCGTCGTGCGGACGCGGTCCGGGTCGGCCGTCGTTTCCGCCGACGGGGCCGGGGTAGCGCTCGGCTGTCCCCAGGTCGCGCCCGCGTCCCGTGTCCGCCCGGCCCACGCCCCCTGCCCCGGAAGGCGGCCCGTTGTCCGCTGTCCCCGTCGACTGGCGCAGCCTGCGCCGGGTCCTCGCCGTACGGCTCGACAACCTGGGCGACGTCGTCATGGTCACGCCCGCGCTGCGGGCCCTGCGCGCGGCCCTCGCGCCGGGTGCCGTGCTCGACCTGCTCGCGAGCCCCGCCGGCGCCTCGCTGGCGCCCCTGCTCCCCGACGTCGACGACGTGCACGTCCTGCGGGCCGTGTGGCAGGACGCGAGCGGCGCGCTGCCGCAGGACCCGGCCCGCGAGCTCGCCCTGGTGGAGTCCCTGCGGGGCTACGACGCGGTCGTCGTGTTCACCTCCTTCGCGCAGTCACCGCACGCGATGGCCTACGCCGCCTACCTGGCGGGGGTCCCCGTGCGGGTCGGGGTGAGCAAGGAGTTCGGCGGCAGCGTCCTGTCGCACTGGCTGCGCGCACCCGCCGACGAGCAGCACCAGAGCGACCGCGCGCTGGCGCTGCTGCAGTCGGTCGGCGTGCCGTCCCAGGGCACCCACCTGCACCTCGACGTCCCCGACGAGGCGCGCGCGCAGGCCGCCGCCCTGCGTCGCGAGACCGGCCTGCCGGACGACTACGCGGTCCTCGCCCCCGGCGCCTCCTGCCCCTCGCGCCGCTACCAGGTCGAGCGCTTCGCGCAGGTCGCCCGCGACCTCGGGCTGCCGGTCGCCGTCGTCGGCACGGAGAAGGAGCGCGACCTCGTGCGGGCCGTCGGCGGAGTCGACCTGTCCGGCCGCCTCGACGTGCCGGGGCTCGTCGCGATGGTCGCCGGGGCACGCGTCGCCGTCACCAACAACTCCGGCGGCATGCACCTCGCCGACGCCGTCGGCACACCCGTCGTCGCCCTGTTCGCCGGGACCGAGGACGAGTCGCAGTTCGCTCCCCGGAGCGTCCCCTCCCGGCTGCTCCGGGTCCCGACGCCGTGCACCCCCTGCCGGCTGTTCGCCTGCCCCTACGTCTCCCCCGACGGCGTCCAGCCCTGCCTCGACGTCGCCCCCTCGTCGGTCGTCGCGGCTGTCCGGCAGGTGGCGGCGTGAAGGCCCTGACGTGGCACGTCCACGGCTCCTACCTCTACTACCTGTCGCAGGTGCCGGTCACCTGGTACCTCCCGCTGCGGGCCGAGGGGGGCGAGGGCTACGGCGGCCGCACCCCGAGCTTCCCGTGGCCGGACAACGTCGTCGAGGTGCCGGCGGACGAGGTCGCGGGGCTCGAGCTGGACGTCGTCGTCACGCAGCACCGGCGCAACTGGGAGGTCGACCGGCACGAGCTGCTGGGCGGCCGCGTCGAGGAGATCGCCCGCGTGCACGTCGAGCACGACCCGCCGAACGGCTGGCCGAACGACGCGCTGCACCCCGTGCAGGACGAGGCCACGACACTGGTGCACGTCACGCCGTTCAACGAGCTGATGTGGGACAACGGCATCACCCCGACGGCGGTGGTCGACCACGGCGTCGTCGTCCCCGACGACGTGCCGTGGACGGGCGAGACGCCGGCCGCGATCACCGTGGTGAACAACCTCTACCGGCGCGGCCGCCGCCTCGGACCGGACGTGTTCGACGACGTCGCCGCGCAGGTCCCGGTGGACCTCGCCGGCATGAACGGCGAGTCCTACGGGCGCTGGCTGGGCGACGTCAAGCTGGCGGAGCTGCACCGGCGGCTGCCGTCCTACCGCTGCTTCTTCAACCCGATCCGGTACACGAGCATGGGGCTGGCGGTCTGCGAGGCGATGGCGCTCGGTCTGCCCGTCGTCGGGCTCGCCACGACCGAGATGTCCACGGCGGTGCAGAACGGCGTGAACGGCTGGGTCGAGACCGACCGGCGCAAGCTGGCCGCCCACGTGCAGCGCCTGCTGGACGACCCCGACGAGGCCGCAGCCCTGTCCCAGGGCGCGCAGGAGCTGGCCCGCGAGCGGTTCGGCATCGACCGGTTCGTGCGCGACTGGACCCGCGTCCTCGACGGAGCGGTCGCGTGAGCGCGCTGCTGGCCCTGCTCAAGGCGGCGCCGTCGGTCGAGGTGCTCGTGATCGGCGACGCCGTCCTCGACGGGTGGCTGTCCGGACCCACCTCCCGGCTGTCGCGCGAGGCCCCGGTCCCGGTCGTCGACGTGCGCGACGAGGAGTACGCCGCGGGCGGCGCGGCGAACACGGCCGTCAACCTGGCCAGCCTCGGGGCCCGCGTGCGCTTCCTGTCCGTCGTGGGCGACGACGACGACGGCGTGCTGCTGCGCCGGGTGCTGCGGGGCGCCGGGGTCAGCGTCGAGGACGTCCTCGTCGAGCCCGGCCGCCGGACCTGCGCGAAGCGCCGGATCAGCGCCGCCGGGCACATGGTCACCCGCTACGACACCGGCGACGTCGGACCGCTCGCCCCGGCGACCCTCACCCGCCTGGCCACCCGCCTGCACCGCCGCGCCGAGTCGGCCGACGCCGTCGTCGTGAGCGACTACGGGCTCGGGGTCCTGCCGGACGCCGCGGTCGGGCAGGTCGCGTCGCTGCGGCACCCCTGCGTGGTCGTCGACGCCCGCGCGCCCCTGCGCTGGGCGCCGGTCCGGCCGCGCGCCGTGAAGCCCAACTTCGACGAGGTCTCGCCGCTGCTGCTGCCCGGCACGGAGCGGGCCGAGCGCGTCGCGGCGTCGGGCCCCCGGGTGCTGGAGGCCCTCGGCGCGGAGTTCGCCTGCGTCACCCTCGACACCGAGGGTGCCGTCGTCCTCACGGCGTCCGACGAGCCGGTCCGCCTGCACGCCCGACCGCAGCCCCACACCCACGCGGCGGGCGCCGGCGACTCGTTCACCGCGGCCCTCGCCGCCGGCCTCGCGGCGGGAGGGCGCCCCGCTCTCGCGGCCG
>JAOPWW010000028.1 GCA_025965495.1 Frankiales bacterium | reverse complement strand
CGCGGCTCGGCGCGGTGGCGGTCACCGCGGCCGCCTGCGCGAACCTCGCGGCCGGCCGCCTCACCTTCGCCGCCGGCATGGTGCCCGCGCTCGCCGCCCTCGTGCTGCTGCGCCGCGGACGGCCCGGCGCGGCGGCCGCCGCCGGAGCCCTGTCGGGCCTGATCAGCCCGCTGGCGGCCTTCGCCGAGCTGACCGCCCTCGCGGGCCTGTTCCTGTCCGGCCGTCCCCGCAGGCCGCTGCTGCTCACCGGCCTGGTCACCGCCGTCCCCGTCGGCGTCGTGTCCCTGCTGTTCGGCCAGCCCTCGCGGATGCCCTTCGACCCCTGGGCCGCCTTCGGCATCGTCATCACGTGCGTCGCCGTGGCCGTGCTGCAGGTCCCGGCCGCGGTCCGCGCCGTCGCGGGGATCACCGCCGTGCTCGCTGTGGCGGCCTGGGCGATCCCGTCGCCGATCGGGGTGAACGTCGGACGGCTGCCGATGCTGCTGGCCGCGCCCCTGGTGCTGGCGACCGTCCGCAAGGACGGCCCCGTCGTGCGGGTCGTCGTGCTGGGCCTGCTCGCCTGGCCGATGACCAACCTCGGCCACGAGCTGGCGATCGCGGCCAGCCCGAGCAGCAGCGCCGCGTACTACGCACCGCTGCTGCGGCACCTGCCGGCCGCCGGCACCGCCACGCAGCGCCTCGAGCTCGTCGACACCCGCAGCCACGGCGGCTCGTTCTACCTCGCCGGGCAGGTGCCGCTCGCGCGCGGCTGGGAGCGGCAGGTCGACGTCGCCAAGAACCCGCTGTTCTACGCCCCCGCGCTCAGCGCGACGGCCTACCGGAGCTGGTTGCAGTCGCACGCCGTCGGGTGGGTCGCGCTGTCGTCCGCCGACCCCGACTACGGCGCGCGCACGGAGGCCGACCTCGTCCGGCGGGGGCTGCCGTACCTGGAGCCGGTCTGGCACGACGCGGACTGGCGGCTGTTCCGGGTGACGGTGCCCGCGCCTGCCGCGACGGGTGGCCTGACGGTGACGGCCCTGCAGGACAGCGCGGTGCAGCTCACCAGCACGGGCTCCGCCCGGGGCGTGGTGCGCGTCGCGTACAGCCGCCTGCTGGCGGTCCACGCGGAGGGCGACCCGCTGCGTCGCGGGTGCCTGGAGCCGAGCCCCACGGGCGACACGGTGGTCACCGTCCCCACGGCCGGGCGGTGGACGATCGAGGCCGACGTCGGCCAGCTCCTCGTCGACTGCCGCCCGGGCCGCGAAGGGGTCCGGCGGGCCCTGCTCAGGCGCGCTGGCGCACCCTGACCACGAGCCACACCGACAGGCCCATGAGCGCCATCGCGAGCGGGACGTGCACGGCCGTGAGCTGGTCCTTGCCGTTGTCCTTGATCAGGCCGCCGAGGTAGGACTCGAGGACCAGCAGGACCGTCAGCGCGGCGCTGCCGCCCCACAGGTCCTTGCGCTCGCGGAGCTTCCAGAAGCCGATGATCGCGGCGAGCGCCGTGAGGGCGATCGCGACCTCCCCGCCGGTGGCGTGGACGTTGATCCAGCTCTCGGCGTCGTCGCGCTTGCCGTCGTAGCGCAGGAAGATGCCGGCCCACAGGCCCTGGAGCAGCACCGCGAGGGCGGCCAGGCCGAGCAGGACGCGCTGGGCGGTCGCCGCTCCGGACGGCGCGGTGCCGGTGCCGGGGCGGACGGGGGCAGATGTCGCCATGGTGGTGCCTCTCGAGCGGGGGTCAGGGTGCCGGCACGGTGACACGGCTGACGTGAGACTTCCCTGAGACCGCGCGCCCAGTCCACCCGGAGCGGCCCGGTCAGCGGCCGAGCGCCTCCCCGAGCCCCGAGACGGCCGAGGCGATGTCGCTCGGGACGAACCAGACCTTGTTCGCCGAGCCGGCCGCGAGGGTCGGCAGCAGCTGGATGCGCTGGTAGGCCAGCACGGTCTCGTCGACGCCGGCGTCCTTGATCGCCTGCACGACCCGCGCGATCGCCTGCGCCTCGCCGTCGGCGCGCAGAAGCGCCGCCTCGCGCTCGGCCTCCGCGTCCAGGATGCGGGCCGCCTTGGCCGCCTCGGCCCGCAGCACCGCCGCCTGCTTCTCGCCCTGCGCCGACAGCACCGCGCTCTGCTGGCTGCCCTCGGCGGTGAGGATCGCGGCCCGCTTGCCGCGGTCGGCCCGCATCGCCTGCTCCATCGCGTCCCGGATGGTGGCGGGCGGCTCGATCCCCCGGATCTCCACCCGGTTGACCTTGATGCCCCACTTGCCCGTGGCCTCGTCCAGCACGACGGCGAGCTGGGTGTTGATGAAGTCGCGCCCGGTGAGGGCCTCCTCCAGCGCCATCCCGCCGACGACGTTGCGCAGCGTGGTGACGACGAGCTGCTCGATCGCGGCGACGTAGTCCTGGATCGCGTACGTGGCGGCGGCCGGGTCGGTGATCGAGTAGTACAGGACGCTGTCGACGCCGACGCCGAGGTTGTCCTTGGTGATGACGCCCTGCGGCGGGAAGCCCACGACCTGCTCGCGGACGTCGAGCTTGACCTTGACCTTGTCGAGGACCGGCACGAGCAGGCTCAGGCCCGGCTGCAGGGTGCGGCTGTACCGACCGAGCCGCTCGACGACGTAGACCGAGGCCTGCGGCACGACCTTCACCGTCGACAGCACCAGGCCGGCGAGCACCAGCAGGAGCAGGACCAGCAGGACGGCGTTCACGAGGTCTCCTCGGGACGGGGGGCGTGCGGGTGGACCAGGACGGTGGCCCCGGTGACGGTGCCGATCCAGACGGTGGACCCGGAGGCAAGCACGGACCCGGGCAGCGCGGGGCGCGCCGTCCACAGCTCGCCGTGCACGCGGACCTGCCCCGAGGAGTCGGTGACCTCCTGCACGACGACGGCGTCGACCCCGTGCAGCGCTGCGGCGGGGTCGTTCGGCCGCCCCCGGACGGCGAGGTGGCGCGCCGCGACCGGGCGGACAGCGCCGAGCATCAGCGCGCTGACGACGACGGCGACCAGGACCTGTGCGACGACCCCGGCCCCGAGCGCCGCGGCGAGCAGCCCCCCGAGCGCCCCGACCGCGAGCATCAGCCCGGCGAGCTCGAGCCCGAGCAGCTCCGCGCCGACGAGCAGCGCGGCCAGCACACCCCACAGCACCCGGTCCTCCACGGGGGCATTGATCCACAGGGAAGGTCGAGGTGCGAGGACCGGTTGCGAGGGCAAGGACCGACCAGCAACCTGACCCCGAGCACCCTGGAGCAGCATGACCACCCCCGTGAGCAACAGCGGCACCTTCACGATCGGCGGTGACCTGACGGTCAACCGCCTCGGCTTCGGCGCCATGCGGATCGTCGGCAAGGGCGTCTGGGGCGAGCCCGCCGACCGCGAGACCGCACGCCAGGTCGTCCGGCGCGCCGTCGAGCTCGGCGTCGACTTCATCGACACCGCCGACAGCTACGGCCCGTACATCAGCGAGGACATCATCCGCGAGGCGATCCACCCCTACGGCGACGTCCTGGTCGCCACCAAGGGCGGCCTCACCCGCAGCGGGCCCGACGTCTGGGAGCAGGTCGGCCGGCCCGAGTACCTGCGCCAGTGCGTCGAGATGAGCCTGCGCCGCCTCGGCGTCGAGCAGATCGGGCTGTGGCAGCTGCACCGCATCGACGCCCAGACCCCCGTCGAGGACACCCTCGGCGCGATCAAGGAGCTCCAGGACGCCGGCAAGATCAAGCACGTCGGCCTGTCCGAGGTCACGGTCGAGGAGATCGAGGCCGCGCGGAAGCTGGTCGACGTCGTCTCGGTGCAGAACCTCTACAACCTCGGCAACCGCAAGTCCGAGGACGTCCTGGCGTACTGCGAGAAGGAGGGCATCGGCTTCATCCCGTGGTTCCCCCTCGACGCCGGCAACCTGGCCAAGGAGGGCTCGGTCCTCGACGACATCGCCAAGGACCACGACGCCACCCACGGGCAGCTCGCGCTGGCCTGGCTGCTGCGCCGCTCCCCCGTCATGCTGCCGATCCCCGGCACCGGCTCGGTCGCGCACCTCGAGGAGAACTGCGCCGCCGCCGAGGTGACGCTCACCGACGCCGAGTACGACGCGCTCACCGCAGCCGGCAAGTAGTCCCTGAGGCTCGGTGATCCGGGTGCCACTGCTGTCGCCCCGACGACGGTGCAGGCACCTGGATCACCGGACCGGGCGCCGTCCCGGGTTGGCGTCAGGCTGACGAGAACGGGTAGCCTCCCCGCATGCCCCAGCTCCGGATCGGACTCGCCCAGGTCGACGCCACGGTCGGCGACCTGCCCGGCAACGGCGAGCTGGTCAGCAGCTGGACGCAGCAGGCCCTGCAGGCCGGCTGCCACCTGGTCGTCTTCCCCGAGATGGTCGTCACCGGGTACCCCGCCGAGGACCTGGTCCTGCGCCGCTCGTTCGTGCAGGCCAGCCTCGACGCCCTCGAGGCCCTCGCCGTGCGGCTGCAGCAGGAGGGGGCGGGCGGGGTCGCCGTCGTCGTCGGGTACTGCGGGCGCACCGAGGTCCCCGCCCCCGCGCTGGGCCGCCCTGCCGGTGAGCCGCAGAACAGCGCCGCCGTGCTGTTCGGGGGCGAGGTCGTCGCGCGGTACGCCAAGCACCACCTGCCCAACTACGGCGTCTTCGACGAGTTCCGCTACTTCGTCCGGGGCGACCGGTACCCGGTCGTCCGGGTGCACGGCGTCGACGTCGGGCTGAGCGTCTGCGAGGACCTCTGGCAGGAGGGCGGCCCGGTCGCCGTCGCGCGCCAGGCCGGCGCCGGCCTGCTCGTCTGCCTCAACGGCTCGCCCTACGAGCGCGGCAAGGACGACGTCCGCGGCGAGCTGACCCGCCGTCGGGCGGTCGAGGCCGGGTGCGCCCTCGTCTACGTGAACCTCGTCGGCGGCCAGGACGAGCTGGTCTTCGACGGCGACTCCCACGTCGCCACCGCCGACGGCACGATCGTCGCGCGTGCCCCCCTGTGGGAGGAGGGCCTGGTCTGCGTCGACCTCGACCTGCCCGCGCAGACGCTCACCACGACCGGCCCGGTCGACGCCGGCGACGGCACCACCATGACGGTCGAGCACGTCGTGCTGTCCGAGCAGCCGCTGCCCGCGTACGCGCCGCTCGTCCCGGGCGTCGCGACCCCGCTCGTCGACGAGGCCGAGGTCTGGGGCGCCCTGGTCACCGCCACCCGCGACTACGTCGAGAAGAACCGGTTCCGGACCGTCGTGCTCGGCCTGTCCGGCGGCATCGACAGCGCGCTGGTCGCCACGATCGCGGCCGACGCGCTCGGCCCGGACCGGGTCCACGTCGTCGGGATGCCGAGCACCTGGAGCAGCGACCACTCGATCACCGACGCCGAGGACCTGGCCCGGCGGCAGGGGCTGCACTGGTCGGTCGTGCCGATCGCCCCGATGGTCGACGCCTACACCGGCAGCGTCGCGCTGACCGGGCTGGCGCTGGAGAACCTGCAGGCGCGGGTCCGCGGCACGCTGCTCATGGCCCTGTCGAACGAGCACGGCCACCTGGTGCTGACGACGGGCAACAAGAGCGAGCTCGCCACCGGCTTCTCCACCCTCTACGGCGACTCCGCGGGCGGCTTCGCGCCGATCAAGGACGTCCCGAAGTCGCTGGTCTGGGCGCTGGCCCGCTGGCGCAACACGGTCTCCGAGGTCATCCCGCCGAACAGCATCACCAAGCCGCCGAGCGCCGAGCTCGCCCCCGGGCAGGTCGACAGCGACCGCCTCCCGCCCTACGACGTCCTCGACGCCCTGCTGGACGCCTACGTCGAGCAGGACCTCGGCCGGGCCGAGCTGGTGGCGCGCGGCTTCGACGAGCACCTCGTCGACCGGGTCGTGAAGCTCGTCGACACCGCTGAGTACAAGCGCCGGCAGAACCCGCCCGGGCCCAAGGTCACCGGACGGGCGTTCGGCCGGGACCGCCGGCTCCCGATCACGTCGCGCTGGCGCGAGGCGGCCGGTCCGGCTCCCGAGACGGCGCGTCCCGACCTCGTGTGACACAGCAGACAGGGCGACCTGCCGGGACCGGTGCCACGCTGGTCACGACCCGGGGACTCACCGTCGAGCCCCGAGGCACCCCCAGGAGGCCTCCCGTGTCCGAGCAGCTCCCCTCCCTCTACGGCGGCGTGACCAGCCGTCGCGTGACCGTGAACGACCTGCAGCGCGCCAAGGACGCCGGCGAGCGCTGGGCCATGCTGACCAGCTACGACATGCTCACCGCCGCCCTGTTCGACGACGCCGGCATCCCGGTGCTGCTCGTCGGGGACAGCGCCGGCAACAACGTCCTCGGCCACGAGACCACCGTCCCGGTGACCATGGACGAGATGGTCCCGCTGGTGCGCGCCGTCGCCCGCTCCACGAAGCGCTCGCTCGTCGTCGCGGACCTGCCCTTCGGCTCCTACCAGGGCAGCCCCGAGCAGGCTCTCACCAACGCGGTGCGGTTCCTGCAGGTCGGCGCCCAGGCGGTCAAGCTCGCGGGCGGCCGCCGGGTGCTCCCCCAGGTCGAGCTGCTCGTCGAGTCGGGCGTGCCGGTCATGGGCCACCTCGGGCTGACGCCCCAGTCGGTCAACACCCTCGGCGGCTACCGCGTCCAGGGGCGCGGCGAGGCGGGCGACCGGCTGCTCGAGGACGCCCTCGCGCTCCAGGAGGCCGGGGCGTTCGCCCTCGTGCTCGAGGTCGTGCCGGGCGACCTCGCCGAGCGGGTCAGCAAGGAGCTGCGGATCCCCACGGTCGGCATCGGCGCGGGCGCGGGCTGCGACGCCCAGGTGCTGGTCTGGACCGACATGGCCGGCCTCACCCCCGGGCCCGGCCCGAAGTTCCTCAAGCGCTACGCCGACCTGCGGAGCGTCCTCACCGAGGCCGCCACCGCCTACGCCGACGACGTCCGGGAGGGCCGCTACCCGTCGCAGGAGCACGGCTACAGCTGAGCGCCCCGCGAGAGCTAGGTTCGCCGTCGTGCTCCGGCTCGCCGCCCTCGCCGCCGTCCTGCTGCTGCTGACCGGGGCGGAGGCCTCCGGTGCCGCGGACGACCCGCCTGCCCTCGACGTGCCGGCCGTCGCGGCCGCCCTGCGGACGCAGCCGCTGGTCCGGACGCCGGGGGCGACGGCGGTGCTGGACGAGCGGGCGGTCCGGTCCCACCTGACCCCGAGCGCCCGCATCGTGCTCGCCCCGCCGCGCCCCCTCAGCGCGAAGGGCGACGACTACGCGGAGGTCTACGCGCCCCTGTCCGACGCCGCGGACGAGGCGCACCTGGACCTGGTGCTGGTGCGGGGCACGAAGGTGCAGCTCGTCGGGCAGGGCACGGCGGTCCCCGACGACCTGCCCGGGGCCCGGGCGCTGCTCGGCCAGCACGACGTGACCGAGCAGGTCGTCTACGCGCTCGACACCATCCGCGACCCCCACCTCGAGGACTCCGACGACGAGTCGCTGCGCCCGCTGCGCACCGTCGCCGCCCCGGCCGCCCTCGTCCGTCAGGTCGTCGACGGCCTGACGGCGCACCCGACGTGGGTCGCGCCCGGCGTGCCCGAGCCCGTGACGCTGCGGCCCGGCCCCGCCGTGCGCGTGGCCGTGCTGCCGCTGCTGCCTCGCGGCGCCCCGTGGCCCGACGTCGCCACGCCCGTGTCGGCCCGCTTCCCCGGGGAGCTCGTGGTCGTGGCCCGCGGCCAGTGGGTCGACGCCGCCGGGCCGCGGCAGGCCGACGCGGACCTCGCCCGCGACCAGGTGCTGGGGCTGTACCTGTCACCGCTCACCGAACGCGCGGCGCCGACGCAGAACGTCGTGCGGCTGTTCTTGGACCGCTACGAGCTCCTCGGGAGCGGCGTCGCCTTCGGGCGGCCACGGGTGCGGCCCGTCGGTGTGCGGGAGCTGTTCGCCCGCTGGGCCCCGCCGGTGGCCCTCGCGCTGGCCGTCGTCGTCGGCGGTGGCGCCCTGCTGCGCGGCGTGGCCCAGCGCCGCCGGCGCGAGCGGGAGCAGACCCGCGCCTACCGTGAGGGGGTGGCGGACGTCCTCGCCCGGGTGGCCGCCCTCGACGTCGCCCTGCTGTCGTCCGGCCGGCCGGAGTCCGCCCTGGCGGAGGCCGCCGTGGAGCAGCAGACGGCGCGCGACCTGCTCCTGCAGGCCCAGCGCGACGAGGACCCCGCCCTGCTCGACGCCGCCCGCGACGCGGCCGAGGCCGTCGACCGGCTCCTGCACGGGGCGCAGGCGTGACGCGTCGGCGCAAGGGCCTCTCGCGCCGGGCCCGGCGGGGCGTCGTGACACGGGCGCCGGTCCCCTTCGGTGCGCCGCCCCGGCGTCGAGGCAGGTGGGCGCTCCTGCTCCTGGTCCTTCTGGCCCTGCTCCTCTACCCGCTGGGCCGCTTCCTGCTGACGCCGCCCGAGGCCCGTGAGGCGGCCGCGGGGCTGCGGGCCAGCGCCGTGTTCGTGCCGGCGGACGGTCGCGACGTCCTCGACGCCGAGCGCGTGCGGCAGGTCGTGGGCGACCGGCCGATCGTCGTCGCCGTCCTGCGCCGCAGCTACCGCGGCGGGGCGCTCGCGGCGTGCGAGGCGGTGGCGCGCCAGCAGCCGCGGAACCTCGTGCTGGCCTACCGGGCGGGCTTCCCCGGGGAGTACCCGGGCATCTGCGCCGGGCGGCGGTTCCCGGAGCCGGAGACGGAGCAGGCAGGGGCGTCCCAGCTCGGCGGCGCGGTCGCGGTCTGGCTGTGGCACCTCGGCGACGTCGCACAGAAGGCGTCCGCGTTCCGGGTGTCGGAGAAGACGGTCGACCGCACGCCGGAGGTCGAGTCGCTCGTGCTCGCCTTCGACGAGGCGGTCCGCGACGACTACCCCCACGGCGTCCCCCGCCGGGTCGCCTCTCCCGCGCCGCTGACGCTCGGACGGGTCCTGCTGCAGCTGCTCGGGCTGGCCGGCCTGCTGCTCGCCGGCTTCGTCGGGCTGCGGCTCCTCGCCCGCGGCGTCGAGCGGCGCGCGGACGGCGGCCGTGAGCTCGCGGACCGGCGGGCAGCGCTGGGGGCCGACCTGTCCCGGGTGGCGGCGCTGCTGCTGGAGGGCCCTCCGACGACCCGGGCGCAGGCCGAGCACCGCGCCGAGGTCGCCGAGCTGTACCTGCACGCCCTCACCGCCGTCGAGCGGGCCGACGACGCGGCCGGGCTCGAGGTCGCCGGCCAGGCCGTCCGCAGGCTGACCGCGGCGGCACGGTGATCTGGGCCGCCGTCGCCGCGCTCCTCGCCGCCGGCGC
>JAOPWW010000260.1 GCA_025965495.1 Frankiales bacterium | reverse complement strand
CGCCCCTGCTGCGCGCCACGGCCGCCGACCTGCTCCGTGCGGCCGACGACCTCGACGCCGCGGGCGACCTCGCCGTCACGGTCGACCTGCTCCGTCGCGGCAACCTCGGGCGGTCGCTCGTGCCGGTCAAGCGCGGCCAGCACGACCGCGACCTCGTCGCCGTCCGGGTGGAGCTGCCCGACACCCCGGGGCGCCTGGTGGCCGTCCTGCAGGTCGCCGCCGGCGCCGGCGTGAACGTCGAGGACGTCCGGCTCGACCACGTCCCGGGACGGCCGCAGGGGACCGTGGAGCTGCTCGTCGCGGGAGCCTCGCAGGAGCGGCTGGCCGCAGCCCTGCGTGAGGCCGGTCTCGACGGGCACCCCGCTCGGTAGTCTGGGAGGGACTGCCGCCCGGGGAGTCCGACCCAGGAGGACCTGTTGACCACCCGCCCGCACCCGCTCGGCGACGACGCGGACGTGCTCGGACCGGACGACGTCGTCCGGGTGGTCACCCTCGACGGTCCGGCCGGGTCGGGCAAGAGCACGGTCGCCCGTGCCGTCGCCCGGGCCCTCGGCCTGGCCTACGTCGACAGCGGCGCGACCTACCGGGCCGTCACCCTCGCCGTCCTGCGCGCGGGCGTCGCCCTGGACGACGTCGACCGCGTGCGGGAGGTCGCCCTGGCCGCCGACGTCGCGCTGGTCACCGACGCCGACGCCCCGCGGGTGCTGCTCGACGGCGAGGACGTGACCGCCGAGGTCCGTGGACCCGAGGTGACCGCCGCCGTCAGCGCCGTCAGCGCCGTCCCCGAGGTGCGGGCCCGGCTCGTGCAGGTCCAGCGCCGGGCCATGGTGGTGGGGTCCGTCGCCGAAGGACGCGACGTCGGCACCGCGGTCGCACCGTCCGCCGTCGTCAAGGTCTTCCTCGACGCCGACCCGCAGGTGCGTGCGGCCCGCCGGGCGGGTGACGCGGACGCCGGCGTCCGCAGCACCGGGCCCGACCTCGTCGGCGCTGTCGCCGCCGACCTCGCCCGCCGCGACGCCCTCGACAGCGGTCGCGCCGCCAGCCCCACCCGCGCCGCCGACGACGCCGTCCACCTGGACTCGAGCGCCCTGTCGGTCGACGAGGTCGTGGCCCGGGTCCTCGCGCTCGCCGCCGCCGCGGGCCTCGCGCCGTCGTCGTGACCGCGGCCAGCGTCGTCCCCCTGCCCGTCCGCCGGCAGGCCATCGGCGCGCGGCAGGACTGGCTCGTCGCCGCCTGTCGGCTCGTTGGGAGCGCCGTCGCGCGCACCCTGTTCGCCGTCGACGTGCAGGGCGCGGACCTCGTCCCGCGCACCGGCCCCGTGCTGCTCGCCGGCAACCACACCGGCTTCGTCGACGGGCCCCTGGTGTTCCTGCTCGCGCCCCGCCCGACGTCGCTGCTGGCGAAGTCCGAGATCTTCGTGTCCGGCGGCGAGCGGCTGTTCGGCTGGCTCGGCCTCGTGCCGGTCCACCGCGGCCAGCCCGACCGCGCCGCGCTCAAGCAGGGCCTGGCGCTGCTGGCCGAGGGTCGCGCCGTCGGGGTGTTCCCGGAGGGTCGCCGCAGCAGCGGCACCCTCGAGGAGATCACCGACGGGCTCGCCTACCTGGCGCTGCGCAGCGGGGCGCGGGTCGTCCCCATCGCCGTCTCGGGCACCGCCGACGCCTGGCCCAAGGGCAGCCGCCTGCCGCGCTGGCGCACGCCGGTGCGCGTCGTCTTCGGCGAGCCGGTGTCCCTCGACGTCCCGGGCGACCCCCGCGCCCGCAGCACCGTCCGCGCCGCCGCCGAGCAGCTCCGCACCGCCCTCGTGGCGCACCTGACCAGCACGTCCCCGCAGCAGTCCCTGGAGGGGAACGCATGACCGAGCTCCACACCGACGAGGCTCCCCAGCCCGTGCTGGCCGTCGTCGGCCGGCCCAACGTCGGCAAGTCCACCCTGGTCAACCGCCTGATCGGCCGCCGCGAGGCCGTCGTCCAGGACGTCCCGGGCGTCACCCGCGACCGCGTCACCTACGACGCCCAGTGGCGCGGCCGCCGGTTCACCGTCGTCGACACCGGCGGCTGGGACGCCGACGCCCAGGGCCTCGCCGCCCTGGTGTCGGAGCAGGCCGAGGTCGCCATCGCCGCCGCCGACGCCGTCATGTTCGTCGTCGACAGCACCGTGGGTGCGACCGGCGCGGACGAGGACGTCGTGCGGGTCCTGCGCAAGACCAAGAAGCCCGTCATCCTGGCCGCGAACAAGGTCGACGACGAGCGCGGCGAGGCCGACGCGGCGTCGCTGTGGTCGCTCGGGCTGGGGCAGCCCTACGTCGTCTCCGCCCTGCACGGCCGGGGGAGCGGTGACCTGCTCGACGCCATCCTCGAGGCCCTGCCCGAGACCCCGGCCGAGCGCTTCGACGAGGAGGTCGGGCCCCGCCGCGTCGCCCTGCTCGGCCGCCCGAACGTCGGCAAGAGCTCCATGCTCAACCGGCTGGCCGGCGAGAACCGGGTGCTGGTCGACGACGTCGCCGGCACCACCCGCGACCCGGTGGACTCCATGGTCGAGGTCGGCGGGGAGACCTGGCGCTTCGTCGACACCGCCGGGCTGCGTCGACGCGTCGCGCACGCCTCGGGCGCCGAGTACTACTCCTCCCTGCGCACGCAGTCCGCGCTCGAGGCGGCCGAGGTCGCGGTCGTGCTGCTGGACGCCAGCGAGCCGATCAGCGAGCAGGACCAGCGCATCATCGCGATGACCGTCGAGGCCGGGCGCGCCCTGGTGATCGCGTTCAACAAGTGGGACCTCGTCGACGAGGACCGCCGGCTGCTGCTGGCCAAGGAGATCGACCGCGAGCTCGCCCGGGTCGCCTGGGCGCCCCGGCTGAACGTCTCGGCGATGACCGGCCGCGCGGTCGACAAGCTCGCACCGGCGCTGCACACCGCGCTAGCCGGTTGGGAGACCCGCATCTCCACGGGCAAGCTCAACACCTGGATCTCCGAGCTGGTGGCGGAGACGCCCCCACCGGTGCGCGGGGGCAAGCAGCCCAAGGTCCTGTTCGCCACCCAGGCGGGGACCCGCCCGCCCCGGTTCGTGCTGTTCACCAGCGGGTTCCTCGAGGCCGGCTACCGCCGCTTCATCGAGCGCCGCCTGCGCGAGGACTTCGGCTTCGCCGGGACGCCGATCGAGGTGAGCGTCCGGGTGCGCGAGAAGGGCAAGAAGGTCTGAGCCGCTGCTAGGGTCTGGTCCGTTCGCAGGCGTTCGCGCCTGGGACGGGCTGTAGCGCAGCTTGGTAGCGCACTTGACTGGGGGTCAAGGGGTCGCAGGTTCAAATCCTGTCAGCCCGACAGAGAAGCGCAGGTCAGAGGCGGTGTCCCGGACGGGGCACCGCCTCTCGGCTGCTTGACCCAACGCTCAACCCATCTGTCACAACATCCACTTGTCACCAATCGAGGCTGTCGTCCAGGCGGTCGGCCGCTTCCCGGGCTTGTTGCGGTGCGACGTGGCTGCAGATGTCGGCGGTGATGGCGTACGACGAGTGCCCGAGGTGCTCCTGGACGACCTTCGTGTGGGTGCCGGCGGCCAGCAGCAGGCTGGCCGTGCTGAGACGAAGGGTGTGCAGGCCGACGCCCTTCGGCAGCCCCGCTGCCTTGGCGAGGACCTGGAAGCGACGCAGGACGTTGCGGGGCTCCAGGGCGGTGCCCAGCTCGTTGGTGGAGACGGAGCCGGAGTCCTCCCAGGCGCGGGGCACTCGAGCTCGGTCTGCCTGCTGTGCGAGGAGCCGGAGGCGTAGAGCGCTCACGGCGACCCGGGGGAGCGGGACGGTGCGACGGGACTTCTCGGTCTCGGGCCGACCGACGGACAGCCCGGCCGAGGTGCGGCCGAGGGTGCCTCGAACGCGCAGCAGAGCGCCGTCCAGGTCCACGTCCTCCCAGCGGAGTGCCAGGGCCTCGCCCCGCCGCAGGCCTGTGCTGAGGAGAAAGCGCACCAGGGGAGCGAGGCGGTCGCCTTCCAGGCTAAGCAGCAGGGCAGCAGCCTGCTCGGCGGTCAGGTAGGCCGCCTCCCTGCTGTCCGCCAGAGGCCGCTTGATGACCGCCGCGACGTTGCGCTGCACCAGGCTGTCCCGGACCGCCACCTCCAACGCGGCCCTCAGCACTGTGTAGATCGTCTGGACCGTGCTGCCCGGAGCGCCGCGACGACGGACATGCCGTTCGCCGCGGCTGAGAGTGCGGCTACGGCCCCGTAGCCTCTCCTCCAATCGTGGGAACGCTGAGGGGAAGACATGTCTGATCGGCAGCGGGACGCTGATGAGCGCGACGCCGAAGCGGATCGTCGGGATGCGGCGGCCGACGAGCGGGACCGGGCCGCGGACAGGCGTGACGCGCTGGCGGACGTGCGTGACCTGCGCAGCACGGAGCGGGAGCCGGACGTCGAAGCGCTGCTCACTTCAGCGGAGGCCCGTGACCGCGCCGCGGAGGCCCGGGACAGGACAGCCCAAGAGCGCGACGAGCGGGCTGACGCGCGACCCTTGCTGAGCGAGTCGGACGTCGCCGCAGCTCAGGAGCGCGGCTGGTCGGCGACCGACCGCGCCCACGCTGGCCGGGACCGCGACCACTCGGCGGGTGACCGGCTGTCGCTGATCGAGGCCCGCGCTGGCGCGGCTGAGCGCCGCGACGCGGCAGCGGAGGCGCGGGAGGAGTCCGCGCTGGACCGTGTTCAGTCGGAGGGCGACCGGGCGGCGAGCGAGAAGGACCGTGAGGCGGCCGCCGCCGAACGGGGCAACGTGCCGGCGGACGACGAGGGCGGCGGCAGCGGGGTGAGCTAGTCGGCCAGCTCGAACCAGAGGATCTTGCCGTCCGACCGAGCCTCGACGCCCCACGCCGCGGCGAGGGCCTCGAGGATCAGCAGGCCGCGCCCGTTCTCGGCTCGCTCGCTGGCCCCGCGTGGGAGAGGGAGTCGCGGGCTGCCGTCCCAGACCTCGACGCGCAGCCGGCTGGCCCGTAGCAGCACCCGAACAGCAACCTCTTGCCCGTAGGCGTGCAGCACCGCGTTGCCGGCCACCTCGCTGACCAGCAGCGCGACCGTGTCGGCGTGAGCGCCCCAACCCATCTCGATGCAGTTGCGGACCGCGTAGTGACGCATCTCTGCCACGCTGCGGGGCGCGCTCGGCACGACGAGTCCCCTGTCGTCAGCAGGAGCCTCGTCGCCGTCAGAGTCGTGCACGAACCCGCCATACCCGGTTGACCGTCCCTCACCTGCACTACGGCTCGTAGAGCAGAGATCGGACCTGCTCCGCGAAGACGACCGCTTGCTCTGCCGCATCACGGGAAGCCAGGGCGAGGGTCGCCCCTCGGGCGGCGTTCCGCTCGGCCACTTGCGACAGTTCCAGCGCCTGCTGCGCAGCGTCGAGGGCGGCCTGGGCAAGCAGGAGCGCCTGATCGGCCTGCTCTTCTGGCGTCATGCCTCGACGGCTGCCCGACCTCTCCCCGTTGAACCGGAGAAGCACACAACGGTAGGTGAGGCTCCTACTGTCGAAGGAGGGCTCTGCGCGGTAGCGCGTTGAAGACTTCGCGTGCGATGTACCGCTCGAGGCAGCGGATGGCTTCGGCCTCGGCCTTGCCCTCCGAGACGCGCTTGTCGACGTAGTCGCGAGTGCGTTGGTCGGTCGCGAGTCGGACGATGGCGATGCGCCACAGGGCGGCGTTGGCTTGCCGGTCGCCGCCTCGGTCGAGGCGGTGTCGGTTCTGTCGTTGCCCGCTGTTGGCCGGCACGGGGCTGCTCCGAAGGAGAGCTGCGTAGGACCGCTCGTCGCGGAGCCGGTGGGGGTCGTCGCCGGCGGCGAGCAGCAGGGTGCTGCTGGTGTCGGGGCCGATCCCCGTCTTGCTGATCAGGTCGGGCGCGAAGCTGCTCGCCAGTCGCTGCAGCCGCGTCGTGGCGGTCTTGAGCTGGTCGTCGAGGAACGCGATCCGGTGGGCGAGCTCGCGCAGGGTCAGCCGGGTGATGGCGGCGACGGTGTCGTCGTCGGCGCGGACTCGGAAGCCCGCGCACGTCGCGAGCAGCTGCTTGTCGGGCAGGGTCCGCAGGCGTTCGCGGAGCTCGTCGGGCGCGGTCAGGACGACGGCCCGGAGCTGGTTCAGGGCCTGGGTGCGGGACTTGTTCGCGCTGCGCTGCAGCGTCTTGAGCGCCCGCATCGCCTCAACAGGGCCGTCGTGGCTCTTCGGGGTCGCCGTCGCCTCGCCGGACAGGACCGCGCGGGCAGCAGCGATCGCATCGACGACGTCGGTCTTGCCGTGGCGCCGGCGGACCTGCCGGTTCGGACGGCTGACCTCGACGACCGGAACGCCCTGGGAGTGGAGGTGACGGGCGAGGGCGGCGCCGTAGCTTCCGGTGCCTTCGACCCCGACCCGGTCGAGCTGGCCGAAGGTCCGCAGCCAGCCCAGCAGCTGGCGGTAGCCGCTCGGGGTGGTCGGGAAGCTGCGGGTCCCGAGCACCCCGCCGAGGTGGTCGACAG
>JAOPWW010000248.1 GCA_025965495.1 Frankiales bacterium | reverse complement strand
GCCGGGGTCGCGGCCAGGGCGGGCGCCCCGGCGGCGGCGAGCAGGGCGACGGCCGCGCAGACGGCGGGGACGGCGGGAGAGACGCGCACGGGGACTCCGAGGATCGTGGTGGCAGCGGGCGCGGCGGCGTCCGGGACTGCTCAGGAGCATCGGGAACAGCCCGCGGTCGCGCCATGACCCGTTGTGACCATCTCGGGACCAGATCGGCCGGTGCGCCTCAGCCTGTCCCGCTCCCACCCGATGTGGACGGCTTGCGGCCGCTCTCAGTCGCCCGGGTCGCCGGCCTGCGGCACCCGCCGGCGGCCCTCGAACCGGCTGCTCAGCACCACGGTGGTCCTCGTGCGGGCGACGCTCGGGATGCGGCGCAGCACGCCGAGGGTCGCCTCCAGGGCATCGACGTCGGCGACCCGGACCTTGACCACGAACGCCTCCTCGCCGGCGACCGACCAGCAGTCCTCGACCTCGGGGACCGCGGCGAGGTCGAGCGCGAGGTCCTCCTGCTCGGCGTCCTCGCGCTGGTGGACGGCCACCAGGGCGCTGACCCCGAGTCCGAGCTGCGCGCTGTCGACCACCGCGGTGAACCCGCGGAGGACCCCGCTGCGCTCGAGCCGCCGCACCCGCTCCAGCACCGACGGGGACGACAGGCCCACGCCGCGGGCGAGGTCGGCGTAGCTGGTCCGGGCGTCGGCGACGAGGGCGGCCACGAGCGCCCGGTCGATGTCGTCCACATCACTCCTCGAGGTGCTCACATACTCTGACCTTGCGACGTTAGGACTAGTACAGCATCCACCTCAGTATCGAAGGAGCACCGCCATGAACACCGTGTACGACGGCCAGAGCCTGCAGTCCTACGGCCTGCGCCTGCAGACCTCCGCCCGCCGCCCCCTGCCCCGCGACGTCGCGCGCAGCACCGGCCTGCGGCCCCGCCTGCGCGCCCTGGTCGCCCGCCGCTCGGCGTAGCCCCACCCCTCCCTCCCCGCAGCACTGCTCCGTACGGCCCAGCGCGCCTGGGCCGTCCGGAGCGTCCCGGTCCGAGCGGTCCGTTCCCCGCGCGCCTGCCCGTCACCTGCGTCCGGTTCGGTCGTTGAGCGTGCCAGCGGGCCACCGGGGCCTGCTGCCTGAGGGGGGACCACCGCATGACCGAGCCGCGCACCGCCGCACCCGAGCCCGTCCGACCGAGCGCCCCGGTGCGCGACCGGCTGCTGACGCCCGGCGAGGTCGCCACTCTGTTCCGCGTGGACCCCAAGACGGTCACGCGCTGGGCCGCGGCCGGTCGCATCGGCTCGATCCGCACCCCCGGCGGTCACCGCCGCTTCCGCGAGTCCGAGGTCCGCGCCCTGCTGCGCGGCGACGTCGCCGAGGCGACCGCGAGCGTCCCCGCGCAGCCGACGGCGCGCACGATGTCGACGCCCGGGGCCTGAGCGGCCCTACGCTCCGGCCGTGCTGATCGGTGACGGACTCGTCGGACTGGCCGGACTCGCCCTGCTCGTGTACTGCGTGATCGAGGTGATCACGACGCCCGAGGACCGCGTCCGCAACCTGCCCAAGCTGCTGTGGCTGGTGCTGGTCCTGTTCGTGCCGCTGATCGGCGCGATCGCCTGGCTGGTGGCGGGGCGGCCGCAGAGCCCGCCCCGCTCGCTGCCGTACAAGGGCAACGTGGGGGCGCCGCTGGCGACCGGCCGGAGCCGCCCCGCCGCGACCAGCCCGGACGACGACCAGGAGTTCCTGGAGAGCCTGCGCCGCCGGGCCGAGGACCAGCGCCGGCGCGCCCGCGAGGCTGACGAGCACCAGGACCCGCCCGCCTGAGGCCTACGCGTACGAGTGCAGGCCGACCACGAAGATGTTGACGACGTAGTAGTCGATGATCAGGGCGCAGGCCGCCGCGACGGCGACCCAGGCCGCCTTGCGGCCCTTCCAGCCGGCGGTCGCCCGGGCGTGCAGGTACCCGGCGTAGAGCACCCAGGTGATGAACGACCAGGTCTCCTTGGGGTCCCAGCCCCAGTACCGGCCCCAGGCCGCCTCGGCCCAGATCGCGCCGGCGATGATCGCGAAGGTCCAGACAGGGAACGCGAACGCGATGACCGAGTAGGACGCGCGGTCCAGCGACGACGCCGCCGGCAGCGAGCCGCCGAGCGAGAGCGGGAAGCGCACGGTCCGTCCCGCGGCGGTCTGCTCGTCGTAGCGGGCCCGGGTCAGGTACAGCAGGGCGACGACGCCGGACAGCAGGAACGCCCCGGACGCCATGACCGCGGCCGCTACGTGGATCTTGAGCCAGTAGCTGTCGAGGGCCGGGACCAGCGGGCCGACCGGCGTGTAGAGGACCGTCCCGGCCAGCCCCAGGTACAGCACGACCGGGACCATGACGAACGCCCCGAGCGACCGGTCGACCCGGCCGTCGGCGACCAGGTACAGGAACGCCGCGACGGCGACGAACGCCACCGACACGGAGAACTCGTACATGTTCCCCCACGGCGGTCGCCCCGCCGCGATCCCGCGCAGCACCAGCGTGACGAGGTGGACGACGGCGCCGCCGGCGGTGAGGACGACGGCGAGCCGGCCGATCCCGCCGCGCGGGGCAGCCGGCCGGACGCCCGGCTGGTCCTTGCTGAGCAGGGGCGCGCCGGCGCCGACGAGCACGCGGGCCGGGACGGCGCGGGCCCGGCGGGCCGCCTGCTCCCCGGCGAAGCACAGCATCGCGAGCGCGTAGACCACGATCGTGGCGAACAGCAGCTTGTCGCTGACGGAGGCGAGGGCCTGCACGGCTAGCCGTCCTTCTCTGGGAGGGTGGGACTGGGTGCGGGTCCGCCGGTGCGGTCCCGCAGGCGCTCGGTGAGGGCGCCGAACTCGTTGGCGAAGGACTCGGCGTCGGTGCGCGACAGGCCACCGGCCTCGACCACGGTACGGCCGTCGGCGCCGCCCGGCACCGCGCGCACCCACACGCGGCGACGCCGGACGAACAGCGACAGCAGCAGGCCGAGGACCATGCCGGCCGAGGCGTAGAGGGCCAGGACCTTGCCCGGGTCCTGGGTGACCTGGAAGGTCGCCCACTCGTCGGTGCCGGCGTAGGTGATGCTGCCGCCGCCGGGCATCTTCCAGGTCTCTCCGGGCCGGAGCCCCTGCGGGGGCGCGTCGACCTTGGTCAGGCGGTCGGTGCCCTCGAGCGAGAAGACCGAGCGAGGGATGCCGGCGTCGACGCCGAGGTCGCCCCGGTACCCGACGACGGTGAGGACCGGCAGGGCCGCGGCCGGGTGGACGCTCGTGACCTGCCCGGTCTTCGGGTCCTGCACGGTCGTCGGGGTGAAGACGCCCTCGAAGGCCATCTGGTCGGGCTCGGCGTCCGGGACCTTGATCGTGCAGTTCGACAGGAACTTCGGGTTCTGCGGCAGGCACGGCACCGACTGGTCGAGCGCGACGTTGCCCTTCGGGTCCTTGACGACGACGTGGGGCGCGTAGCCGTGCCCGACGAGGTAGACCTTCGCGCCCCCGCCGGCCTCGAGCGGGTGGTTGACCCGCAGCCGGTAGGGCCGGGTCGGCGCGTCCGGGCCGGGCGCCCAGGTGAGGTCGGCCTCGAAGGTCCGGGCCGCGCCGGCCGCGGTGTAGGTGGCGTGGAAGTCGTCGAGGGTGAAGTGGAACGGCGCCAGGCCGTCCTGGGTGAACCGCCGTCCGGGCGTGATGTCGTCGTAGTTGATGATCGCGTCGGCGAAGCCGCTGCCCTCGGTGACCAGGACGGTGCCCTTGAACCCGTACAGGCCGCCCAGGGCGATCCCGACCAGCAGGACGACCAGCGAGACGTGGAACAGCAGGTTGCCGGTCTCGCGCAGGTAGCCCTTCTCCGCCGACAGCTCCGCGCTCCCCGAGACCTCCCGGACCACGCGCCGCCAGCGGGGCAGCGCGGCGCGGGCGGCAGCGACGGCGTCCTGCGGCGACAGGTCGGTCTCCCACCGGTCGCTGGCCCGCAGGCGGCTCAGCGTGTGGGGCACCTTCGGCGGCGGGGTGCGCAGGGCCTTCGCGTGCAGGCGGGTGCGCGGGACGATGCAGCCGATCAGCGAGACGAACAGCAGCAGGTAGACGGCCGCGAACCAGGGGCTGGCGAAGACGTCGAACAGCGACAGCCGGTCCAGCACGGGGGCGAGCGAGGGGTGCGCGGAGTAGTACTCCTTGACCCGCTGCGGCGCGAGCGCGCGCTGGGGCAGGAACCCGCCCGGGACGCTGCCCAGCGCGAGCAGGAACAGCAGCAGCAGCGCGGTGCGCATGCTCGTCAGCTGCCGCCAGGCCCGCCGGTACGGCGCGACGAACGAGCCGCGCACGGGCGCCCCGACCTCGGCGGGCTGGGTCGACAGGCCCGCCGCGTCCTGGACGGGCCCCTCCTGCAGGCTCGTCACAGGACCGTCTCGTAACCGCTGACGAGCACCTGCATGTCCAGGACCAACCGGTCCCACAGGCCGCTGACCAGCAGCAGCCCGACGGCGACGAGCAGCCCGCCGCCGACCTTCATGACCAGCCCGTAGTGCCGCTTGACGACGTCGAAGGCGCCGAGCGCCCGGCGCATCGCCAGCCCGGTGGCGATGAACGGCAGGCCGAGGCCCAGGCAGTAGGCCGCGGTGAGCAGGGCGCC
>JAOPWW010000234.1 GCA_025965495.1 Frankiales bacterium | reverse complement strand
CCGCTGACCTCGAGCTCGGGGAAGTGGACCTCGCCGATGCCGAGGTCGGCCCGGGGGTCGACGGCGCACCGCTCGGCCTCGCTGCGGGTGCGGGCGAGCAGGCCGCGGCCGACGTCGGTCAGCCCGGAGTAGCGGGCGACCTCCTCGGCGACCTCGAGCATCTCCTTGCCGCTCTTGAGGCAGGCCACGGCGTTGGCGCGGACGACGTGGCGGGTGTCGAGGGCGACCAGCCGGCGGGCTGCGTCCAGGACGTCGGCGGTGGGGGCGTCAGAGCGGTCGGCGTAGCGGACGACGTTGGCCAGGACCGCGGGGGCCCGGACCTCGGCGGCGAACCCGACGGCGCGGGCGGCCCGGGCGGCGTCGCCCTGGGCGCGGTGGGAGACGACCTCGACGAGCACGCTGTCGCGTCCGAGGACCTCGCGCCAGCGGTCGAGGTGGGCCTTGGCGGCGTCGGGGCGACGGACGGCGAGGGCCCGACCGAGCTCGGACCCCGGGCCGAGCAGGACGGCGACCGAGCCGGCCTGCGCGGCGGACCCGGCGTGCTCGGCGACGAGCTCGAGGCTCGTGACGGGCACACCGCGCTCTCCCGCGAGGTGGGTGGCGGAGACCAGGCGGCACAGGGCGGCCCAGCCCCGGCCGTCGCGGGCGAGCAGCACGACCCGGGGCGGCGGGAGCCCGTCGGCGCCGCGGTCGAGGAAGGCGCCGCCCCGGGCCGGGCTCTGCCGCGAGGAGCCCGCGGAGGAGCCCGGAGAGGAGCCTGCAGAGGAGCCCCGGCGGGGTCCCTGCGACGGGTGCCACGCCGGCCGCGGGCCGCCCTGCGCGGGGCCGGCGAGCGGGCGGACGGCGAGGTCGACGCCGAACACCGGCCTGATCCCGGCCCGGGTGCACGCCTGCGCGAACTTGACGGCGCCGTACATGCCGTCGCGGTCGGTGAGGGCGAGGGTGTCCATGCCGTGGTCGGCGGCGCGCTCGACGAGGGCGCTCGGGTGGGAGGCCCCGTGGCGCAGCGAGTAGCCGGAGGCCACGTGCAGGTGGACGAAGGGGTCGGACACGACAGGGGCTCAGGTCTCGGTAGGGGTGTCGGGAGGAGGAGGGCGGTCAGCCTGAGGCGAGCAGCAGCTGTCCCGGGACCAGCGCCTCGACGACGGCGAGGAAGGCCGCCGCGTCGCGCAGGAGGTCGTCGGCCTCGCGCGTCGTGACCGCGGGGAGCCCGGCCTCGGCCGCGGCGCGCTTGCGGGCGCCCGCGGCGAAGAACGCGGCCCACTCCCCCAGCTCGGGGGCGACCTGGGTCAGCAGCACCCACGCGCTCGTGGGGCGGGAGCGCCGGGCAGGAGGCGCGGGCCTGGCCCGGCAGGCCAGGACGGCGGCGGCCGCCCGCAGCGCGGCGAGGTGGGCCAGGGCGTAGCGCTCGGTGGGGTGCTGCTCCGGGCTGCCCGCCTCGAGCAGGCCGCGGTGCGCCAGCGCGAGCAGGGTGGACGCGGGCAGCGAGGAGGTGCGGACGGCCGGACGGGTGTCGAGGGCGGTCACGGCGCTCAGTCCAGGACCCGGGCGAGCGACCACCGGTTGGCCGACCAGTCGAAGCACAGGTCGAACACGCCGGTGCCGGCAGCGCGGCCCTGGCCGGCCTCGACCCGGAACCAGGTCCGCTCCCGGTCGTCGATGCTGGCCGGGCCGACGCTGGTCCCGACGTCGGGCGCCGGCTCGCCCCAGGCGCGCTGACCCCACTTGGGCGACGGCGGCAGCGGCGTGGTCTCGAGCGGGGCCAGCCCGGAGGAGGCGGCCGAGGAGGCGTCACCGGTGCAGAGCGCACGCACGGCGCCGCCCTGCCACCAGCTGCCGGCCTCGGTCCAGCGGGCGAGGACCTCGCGCACCACGTAGAGCCGGTCGCGCCACAGGAACTGCTCGGGCTCGTCGTCGCGCGTGCGGACCTCGACGGGGTCAGTGTGCAGGCGGGTCATGGGGTCCTCCTCCCTCGGAGCGGGCGGGCAGCGGTCGCTGTCCGCGGGACGCCGGGGGAAGACGGCAGCGAGCGGTCCACCGGTCCGACCGAGGCGCTTCCCCACGCCGCGACCGGACCGGTGGACCCCGCTCGGCGGGGGTGCGAGAGGGTCGAAGTCCGCACGCACCACCGAGCGGGGGTCCGCCCTCGAGGAGACCCGCGACGGCCTCCCCGTGTCGTTCGAACAGGTGTTCGAACGACACGGACAGTAGACCGTGCCACCGACAGGGACGTCAACCGTCGACCCGGGGTCGAGGGACAGCCCGTGACCTGCGACACCGGCCGCCGGCCCCGTTGACGCTCCCCCGACCCCGCCCGTACGGTGGGTGTAGTGAGGTTCACCTAAGCGGACCTCCTCGGACCCGGAGGCCCGCGTGCTCGGCACCTACCTGATCGGCCTGCGCGAGGGTCTCGAGGCCGCGCTGGTCGTCAGCATCCTGGTCGCCTACCTGGTCAAGACCGGCCGTCGCGACGCCCTCGCCCCGGTCTGGCTCGGCGTCGCCGTCGCCGTCGGCCTGAGCGCGGGCTTCGGCGCGCTGCTCACCTTCACCA
>JAOPWW010000232.1 GCA_025965495.1 Frankiales bacterium | reverse complement strand
GCCGCCTCCGTCCCGGACCTGCTCGCCGGTCTGGCCGCAGGGCTCGGTCCCGCCGTCCTGTGCCTGCTGCTGGTGGCCGCCGCGCTCGCCTTCACGGGGCGCCCGACGACGCTGCGCGGGGCGGCCGCGGGCCTGCTGCACGGCGCTGCCCACCTGCTGCTGGCCGTGGCGGTGCTGCGGGTGGCCGCGGTCGTCACGGACGACCTGCCGGGGGGCTGGTACCTGCTCGGGGTGCTCGCCGTCGTCGCCGCCGTCGGCGGGCTGCTGGGGGCCGAGCTGGTCGCGGTCTACCTGCTGCTCGCCGACCGGGTCGGGCTCAACAGCAACGAGCTGTTCGCCGCGCAGGGCATCCCGGACGCCAAGGACTTCCTGCGGCTGCGGGTCGACCGCGACGGCGACCTGCTCGTCCACGCGGTCGGGGTCGAACGCGTGCCCCGGCACTGGCGGGTGCGCGAGGGCAGCCCGACCTCCGGCGAGCGGCTCGTGTCCGACGACGGCCCGCTGCGGGCGTTCCTCGTCGAGCCGCCCGTGCGGGTGGCTCGACGTGCCCCGCCGTGACCGACGTCGTCGTCCGCAACCAGACCCCGCAGCACCTCGAGCTGCACGGTCCGCTGCACACCCTCAAGCTCGCGCCGCTGCAGCGACGGCGGGTCGGCGGCGACCCGGAGGTCCTGTACGGGCTGGCGGCGTCGCAGGCCCGGCGTGACCAGGTCGTGGACTGGGAGCCGGCGCCGAGCCGGAGCACGGTGCTCCGGGTCGCGTCGGCCTGCGCCGCGCTGGGACTGCTGACCGGTGGCGCGTGCGCGGTCACGTGGGTGCTCGGCCGGGCCGGCGCTGCGTGGCTGCTCGGCCCGACCTCCGTCCTGGCGTTCCTCGGCGCGGCGGTGGCCGTCGACCGGGGCCAGCGCGCTGCCCACCCTCCGCACGGGCCCGTCGGCGACGAGGCGCAGGCGACGCAAGCCAGCTGGGGGCTCGTCGAGCTCACCCGGGACCTCACGATCGCCTCGCTGCAGTGGTCGGCGTTCCTGCTGCTCGTCCTCGCCGGCATCGCGGCGCCGGCCCTGGCGCTCTGGTACGGGACGGACCTGTCGCAGGTGCTGACGGTCCAGGGCGGGCGGGTCGACGTGGCGGGGGGCCAGCAGGCCCACGACGTCCTGGTCGTCCGCAGCCTGCAGCTCGTGCTCGTGGTGCTCGTGTCGATGGTCCCGGCGCTGATGTTCTTCCAGTTCGACCGGGAGAAGCTGAGCACGCTGGTCGACCGCTGGCTGCACGTCGTGTTCCGGCTGGACCCGAGCGTCCGGACCGTCGCGGACGTCGACGCGAAGTACGGGCGGCGGGTCGAGGAGTTCCTCGGTGCGTCGCTCGGCCTGGGGTCCGGGCGGCCGGAGCGCCGGCTGCGGGGACGGTCGCCCGTCGTCGTCGCCACCCTGCTCGTGGCGATCGGCTGGATCGTCGTGCTGCTCAGCGTCCCGGACACCGTCCACGGGCGGCCCGCCAGCGTCCCGGAGATGTTCGCGCCCCTGCTCACCCCCGTGACGATGGCGTTCCTCGGCGCCTACTTCCTCAGCGTCCAGGTGGCCCTGCGCGGGTTCGTGCGCGGGGACCTGAAGCCGAAGACCTACAACGTCATCACCGTGCGCATCCTCCTGGCGGTCGTGCTCGCGTGGGCGCTGCAGGCCGTCGCCGGTGACGGGCCGGAGGTGCTCGCTGCGAGCTTCCTCGGCGGCGTCGTGCCGGGCAGCGTCCTGCTGCTGCTGCGCACGGCGGCAGGTCGCGGCGCGAGCGCGGACGACGAGCTGGACCAGCGGTCGCCCCTGACGCAGATCGACCAGATCGACGTCTACGAGCGGACGCGCCTGGAGGAGGAGGGCATCACCAGCGTGCAGGCCCTGGCACGTCACGACCTCGTCGACCTGACCCTGAGCAGCCGCATCCCTGCACCGCGCCTGGTCGACTGGGTGGACCAGGCGATCCTGCAGCAGCACTGCACCCGTGCGGTCACGACCCTGCTGCGCGCGCAGGGCGTGCGCTGCGCGACGGACCTGGTGCAGGTGTGCCAGGACCCGGACGCCCTGCGCCAGCTCAGGGACGCCCTGGGGGACGGCTGCAACCCCACCCTGCTGCGGGCGCTCCTGCACCGCGACGAGTGGCTCGGCCACCTGCTCGCGTGGCGGGTCGACGAGGACGTCCGGGAGCGGCGTCCGCTCAGGTACCCCCTGGCCGAGCGGACCGTCGACCTGCGCGCCCACGGCGGTGGTGCCCCTGTCGCTGTGGGCGACGCGCCGACGGTGCACGCGCCGCCCCAGCGCCGGCCCGCCGGCGCCCGCTGAGACGACGACGGTGCGCCCGGCCGACACCGGACGCACCGTCGAACCGCTCCCGCGACCGGCCGCGCAGGTCGTCGCGCCGGGCGCGCATCGCCTCGAGCACGGTGGCCTTCACGCCGCGAGGCTCGAGGACGGCGATCATCGCGCTCTGGAGGTCGGCGGCCGCAGGCTTGTGCCCGTCCTCGGCGAGCCGCGTGACGACGCCGCCGACCTGCTCGTGCAGCCCGAGGTGGCCGAGGGTCTGGGCGGTCGCCGGCCGGCTCACGAGCCGGACGAGCCCGGCCAGGCCCTCGGGGTCGCCGGGCTCGGAGGTGATCCGGAGGTCAGCGGGGTCGTCCGTCGGCGCCTGCAGCACGAGTGCCGGCGTGGCCAGGGGCTTGAGCAGCGCGAAGGCCGCCTGCGTGGCCGCCGCGGTCCCCGGCATCTCGTCGACGACCCGGCGCAGGGTGTCGTTCGCGTCCTCCAGCACCCGGCTGCCGTGGAACGCGAGCACGCGCCGGACGTCCTGCTCGAGGACGTCGGGGGCGAGGGCCTCGGCGACCCGGTCGTGCGGCGGGAGCACCTTGAGCCGGAGCGGGGCGGACACGAGGTCCTCGTCGGCCTGGTGCAGGCAGGCCTGGACGGTGTAGTAGCCGGGGTCGGCGACCCGGGCGCCGCCGTGGCCGGCCGAGACCGGCAGGGAGGCGTAGAGCGACTCGCCCGGCATGAGCGCGACCGGCTCGGGCCGGGTGCAGGTGGCGGCGAACGGGCGCAGGGCCGTCGCCGTGCCGTGCCGGTCCGCAGCGATGACGCTCAGGTCACCCGCCTCCAGGGCGTGCCGGTCGACGAGCAGCGGCCGGTCGGTGACGTTCTCGAGCGTCAGCTCGACCACGATCGGCTCGAGGAACTCGAAGACCGGCCGGATCCGGTTCACCCGCAGGGTCAGGGCCAGCTCCGGCTCCGGCGACACGGCGGCCTGCTCGAAGCCGTGGTCGGTGAACCACGCCGTGTTCCCCTGCTGCACGAAGGGCGAGGGGGCGTGCCGCAGGTACAGCAGCTCGGCGTCGCTGAAGCGGTGGGCGAAGGTCGCGAAGAACGCCGTCGGGCCACCGGCGACGTTGTACGGGTAGTTCATGAACGACCGGGCCTCGGGCTCGTCGGCCAGCGGCAGCCACGGCGCCCCGAGCGACTTCTGCCAGGAGTGCGCGAGGTTGAACGTGTGGCCCAGCTCGTGGACCGCGGTCCAGAAGCGCATGCGCTGCACCGCTGCGGCGCCGTGCGGGTCGCCGGCCGGCGGCGTCGAGATGAAGGAGTTGCTGAAGATCGCGCAGCCCTGGCGGTGGTTCGGGCCGATCGAGTCGAACATGATCCCGCCGAGGCCGGACCCCTGGATGCTGCGTCCGGCGAACAGGGTCCACACCGACCACTGCGCGATGTTGGCGAACCGCGACCAGTAGGTCTGCATCGCGTCGTGCATCTCCTGGTCGGTCCACAGCGCGTCGGTGCCCGCGACCGAGACCGGGATGGTGCTGTCGCCGGCGGACTTGCGCACCTTGAACCCGGCGCGCGCGTAGACGCTCTGCACGGTGAGGGTCTCCAGCGGGAGCGTCGCCGGACGGTTCGGGTGGGACCCGGTGTCGAAGGACGTGACGGCCGCGGAGTCGCTCGTGACGTCGAACTCCATCTCGACGTCGTGGTAGGCGGGACTGGCGAACTCGTAGCGGCGCGTGCTCCCCGCGCCGGTCGAGGAGGTGAAGGTGGCGGTGGCGCTCCCCGCGCCGAACAGGGCGGCGACGGCCTCGACGACGACGTGCGAGTACGGCATGAGCGACGCCGACCCCTGGTGGTAGGTGATGTCGCCCTCCCAACCGCCGGCTGCCCGCGCGTGCAGCGGCGCGAACCAGCTGCACCGGCCGAACAGGCGCTGGCGCACCTCCCCGCTGACGACCATCTGCGGCGTCCGGCCGTCCACGTCCAGCCGCAGCTCCTCGCTGACCTGCGTCCACGGCAGCGGGATCCGGGGGTCCAGGGGGACGGGGACGCGGCCGGTCGGCGGTCGGCCGGGCAGGCCGTGGGGCAGGGCCGGCCCCTCGGGAGCGGGGGTGAAGTCCTCGGCGTGCGCGGCCGGTGACAGCGGCCAGCCGACCGGGTGCAGCAGGCCGGTGCTGCGCCGGTAGAGGCCGCTGACGTACAGCCGGAGGGGCTGCGGCACTGGGACGCCGTCGGACAGGGGGGAGCGCTGCGCGGCGTCCTCGGTGTCCAGCAGGTCGTGCGGGTGCGGTGTGGACAGGGTCTTGGTCATGGAGAGCCCTTCCCTAGGTCTCGGACCGTCGCCGCACCCGCCGCCTGCTGCGACGTGGTCACGGACTCTCGGGTGCGGGGAGGAGGGGCCGCGGGCTGCAGGGCGTCCGGGGCGCGGGGGGCGCCGCGCGGTGAGGCGGGCGTCGAGCGGCGTGGGGACACCCCCGGGCGCGGCGCGGTGCGCCGGCCAGGACCTCTGCGGCAGTCTGCGTCGTGCCACCAGCAGGTCGACGAGCACGGTCGTCAGCGGCCCCTCAGCCCCCGACACTGCGAGAACTTCTACTCCGCCGCGTCGTGCTTGGGAAGCGCGAGCCCCACCTCCTGTTCTCACGTGTTCGTCATCGACGGCGGCGCCGACGCTCCTACGGTCCGACCACGCCCGCAGCTGCGGACGTGACACCAGGGAGGGACGGGTCATGCCGCTCATCAACGTCAAGGTCGTGGAGAACGTGTTCTCGGAGGAGGACAAGGGACAGATGGTCCAGAGGCTGACCGACGCCATGGTCACCATCGAGGGCGAGGCGATGCGTCCCTACACCTGGGTCGTCATCGAGGAGGTCCGGAGCGGAGACTGGGGCATCGGCGGGAACGCCCTGACGACCGCCGACATCAAGGCGGTCGCCGCGGGCGTGCCGGCCTGAGCAGGCCGCTGTACAGGGGCGCCCGGCAGGAGCAGCATGGGCGGCCCGGAGAGACGAGGCCGTCGTGGTCGTGACCATGTCGACCCTCCTCGCCCGCCGGGCCGCGCGGGCTCCCCGGGGCCGCGAGCAGGAGCTCCGGCTGCTGCGGCGGCTGACCGACCACGAGGACGAGACGCTCGTCGTCCACCTCCACGGCGTCGCCGGGATCGGCAAGTCGGTGCTCCTCGACGCGTTCCTCGAGGAGCAGGCGCAGGACGGTGCGGCGGTCGTGCGCCTCGACTGCCGCACCGTCGAGCCGACCGGCCGCGGCTTCCTGAGCGAGGTCGGGCGCGCGCTCGGCACGACGACGTCGCAGCTGGACGAGGTCGTGGGCCGGCTGGCCTCCGCGGGGGAGCGGGTCGTCCTCGCGCTGGACCAGTACGAGGCCTTCCGGCTGCTCGACACCTGGCTGCGCACGACCTTCGTCCCCGCGCTGCACGACAACGCGCGGATGGTCCTCGTGGGCCGCGACCCGCCCGTCACGGCGTGGCGCGCCAGCCCCGAGTGGCGGGGGCTGTTCCGCCCCGTGACCCTCGGGCCGCTCGACGACGTCGCGGCGCTCGAGCTCCTGGCCGAGCGGGGCGTCGTCGGCACCACGGCTGCGCGCCTCGGCGGCGTCGCCCAGGGACACCCGCTGGCGCTGTGCCTCGCGGCGTCGGCGGCCGTCGAGCGCCCGGACCTCGACCTGGACGAGGCGGCGACGCAGTCCGTCGTCGCGGAGCTCACCCGGCTGTTCGTCTCCGACGTCCGCGACGCGGTGACGCGGGAGGCCCTGGACGTGGCGTCCGTGGTGCGGCGCACCACGCTCTCGCTGCTGCGCACGACGATGCCGGACCACGCTCCCGAGGAGACGTTCGCACGCCTGCAGGCCCTGCCGTTCGTCGAGACGGGGCGCGACGGGCTGGTCCTGCACGCCTCGGTGCAGCAGGCGATCGCGGCCACCCTGCGCTCCTCCGACCCCGAGCGCTACCGCGCGGTGCGGCTCGCCGCCTGGCGGCAGCTGCGCGAGGAGGCGGCCGACGTCGGCACCCCGGACCACTGGCGCTGCACGGCCGACCTGCTCTACCTCATCGACAACCCGGTCTGCCGCGAGGCGTTCTTCCCCACGGGAGCCCAGACGCTGACCGTCGAGCCGGCCGCCCGGGTGCACGGACCGGTGGTGCTGGCCCTCGCCGGTGCGCTCGAGCCGGAGGGCTCCGCCCGGTGCCTGCGGGAGTGGTGGGACCGGGCGCCCGAGGCGTTCTCCGTCGTCCTCGACAAGGAGGGAGCCGTCGTCGGCTTCGGCCTCGTCTTCGAGCCCGGCGACGTGCCGCGCTCGGTCCTGCTGGCCGACCCGCTCACGGCCGCGTGGTGGCACCACCTGCGGGAGCACCCGGTCGCCAAGGGGGAGCGGGTGCTGTTCCTGCGGCGGTGGCTGGGCGAGGACGGGGAGGGGCCGTCGCCGGTCCAGGCGGCGTGCTGGCTCGACGTGAAGCGCGCCTACATGGCGATGCGTCCGGACCTGCGCCGGGTCTACACGACGGTGCGGGGCCTCGAGGCGTTCGCCCCCGTCATGACCCGGCTGCGCTTCCGGCTGCTGCCCGCGGCGCAGGTGGACCTCGACGGGGTCACCTACCACTCGGCACTGCTGGACTTCGGTCCCGGGTCGGTCGACGGGTGGCTCGCCGACCTCGCCGCCGCCGAGCTCGGCGTGCAGGAGGTGCTCACCCTCGACGAGGACGCGGGCGAGGTCGTGCTGGACGGCGAGCGGGTGTCCCTGACGCCGCTGGAGTTCGGGGTCCTGGAGCACCTGTGCGCCCGGCGCGGGAAGGTCGTCTCGCGGGCGGCCGTCCTGCTCGACGTGTGGGGCTACGACGACGTGAGCGGCAGCAACGTCGTCGACAGCGTCGTGCGCTCCCTGCGCAAGAAGCTCGGCCCGCACGCCTCGGCCGTCGAGACCGTGCGCGGCTTCGGGTACCGCTGCCGGCTCTGACCCGGCGCCGAGGCGCTCAGAGCAGGACCTGGTCGAGGTACACGACGCGCGACCCGGTCCGGAGCGCGCCGCCCTCGAGCGGGCCGGCGGGGTCGGCCTGCAGCCGCTCCTCCTCCTCGACGACGATCCGCAGGTCGCTGCCGTGACCCGGCCTCGCGGGGTCCGAGGGCGGCAGGTCGACCAGGCCCTCCCAGGTGACGAACGAGCCCAGGTTGCTCAGGACCGGGAGCTCGGCCGCGGACAGCACCTCCCAGCCGAGGTCGGTCCCGACCTCGGGCACCCGACGTTCGAGCCGGACGTGCATCCGGCGTGACGGGGCGAGGGCCGCAGCGACGCCGACGGGGCCGCGGCCAACGCGCACGGGGGCCTCCCACGGCCGCGGCAGGCCGACCGACCCGGTGACCGCGACCTTGACGCGGCCGTCGTGCGTGCGGGCGACCGCGGTGCTGCGCTCGGGCGTCAGCTGGGCGAAGTCGGTGAGGACCACGGGTCCCAGCGCCAGCCCGGGCAGCGAGTCCGGCTGGTACCGGGCGACAGCGAGCCGGACGAACGGCCAGAACGCCGCCCCCGCGTCCAGGTCGACGTCGAGGAACCACAGCTGCCGCTCGGCGTTGTACTCCGGCTGGTAGCCGAGCAGGGACACGGCGGGGGCGTTCGGCAGGTCCACGAGCTGGACCGGCACGAGCCCCGTGACCGGGCGTCCCGCGTCGTGGCGGTCGTCGAAGCCCAGCAGGTGCAGGGGGTCGACGAGCGGCAGCGCGGAGGCGTCAGCGGGCCCGCTCTGCAGCCACACCGGGTCGCTGGCCCACTGGCTCACCGACGGTGCCGCGGACGTCGCGGTCGCGGTCCCGACGACGACGGCCAGCAGCTCGCCGTCGCCCGTGGCGTACCAGGGCCGGTCCAGGTAGACCCGGACGCCGGTGCGCCGCGTCCTGCGCACGCCGAACGGCTGGGCGGCCTCGGTCTCCTCGCTCCACCGGAACAGCGGCAGCACGTCGTGCACGACGACCTTGGGCGGCCGGACGGTGCTGGGCAGGCGGACCGTGCGGGGCGCCGAGACCAGCGACAGCTCCTCCTTGCCGCTGGCCACCTGCACGGGGAAGAACTCCCGGTACCGCGTCGTGCCCCGGGCGACGTAGTCGACCGTGCGGTGGCGGGTGTCGCCGAGGTGGTGGACGGCCAGGTGGCTCCACGACAGGGCCAGGCCTCCGGTCAGCACCACGACCGGCTCGGCCGGTGCGACGGGGACGCTGCACGCGGTGCTCTGGACCGTGACCCGCTCGGGGGCGGGCTTGGCGACGTCGTCGTGCCACTCGCTCCAGCTCGCCTCGACGTCGAGGGAGTCGGTGCTGGGCGCGTGCACCTCGATGCCGGCGACCAGGTCGGCCGTCGTCGCGCCGGGTTGCCGGACCGCCTGCAGGACCGTGAAGCGGGGAGCGGTGACGGGGCGCGGGACGGCGTGGACCAGCGTCATCTCGGCGGCCGGCGTCAGCCACCACAGCCAGCCGTCCGCCGCGGCGTCCGCGATCTGGGGGACGTCCTTGATGCTCGGGTGCAGGGTGCGCCACAGTCCGAACAGGTCGAGGGCGCCGGGCTCCACCGCCGACGACAGCCGGAGCCGGAGCTGCTCGCCGGGAGGCAGCGTGACGGTGACGACGCCGCCCTCGACGACGCCGTCGAGGCGGTCGCCGCTGACGAGCACGAGCCGGTAGGCGGACAGGGCCGGCCAGGTCCCGGGGTAGCGGAGCGTCAGGGACTGCGCGCCGAGGTGCCCGACCTTCTTCTCGAACACCTGCAGGCCGAGGTCGGCGTCGGGGAACACGAACGACAGGCCGGACGCGAGCGGGTCCGGCAGGTAGGGGACCTGCAGGTCGTCGATGTCGTGCACCGCGTACAGCCAGGGGAGCAGCGGGTCGCACCGCCTCAGCGTCGCCGGCGTCGGGACCGGGGTCCCCTCGAGCGGGTCCGCCGTCGGGCCCAGCTCGAACGACAGCCCCTGCACGGGCAGCACCTGCCCCGGGTGGTCGAGGTCCGCGACGTCGGGCAGCAGGAAGGTCCCGCCCTCGCGCAGCGCGATGCCGAGCACCTTCTTGCGGGCGGCCGCGGGAGCGGCGCCGACCGCCTCGTCGAGGGAGCCGTGCATCTCCGCCTCGACCATGCTCGTCTTCGGCGGCGCGAGGTGGCGCTGGCTGTCCGCCCGCCAGTCCAGGACCAGCTCCGGGTGCGCCGCCCTGGTCGCCGCGCCGTAGGTGACGGGGTCGGTGACCACGCCCTCGGCGTCGACGCCGCTGCGGACGACCAGCCGCAGCAGGGACTCGCCCTCGGTGTAGCGGTACCGCGGGACGACGGCGGGCTCGACCAGCGGGGCCCAGCGCAGGAACGGACGGGGCACGGTCACGACGTCGAGCAGGAGCGGTGTCAGCTGGGCCGGGGTGAGGGCGGCGGCGAGCAGGCCGCTCTGCAGGGCGCTGTCCAGGGCAGCCGTCAGCGTCTCCACCGGGGTGCGCGCGTCGGAGCGCTCCAGGACGTACGGGGCCCGGCCGGCGGCCGCTCCGAACGCGGCCTCGAGCGCCTGTCGGTGGTCGGTCGCGAGCGGCGCCTGCAGGGTCCGGGCAGCGGCGAGCTGCGCCACGACCCCGCGCGTCGCCAGGGCGCCCAGGTCCGAGGCCGGCGTCGGGCTCGGACCTGAGGTGTGGAGCTGCTCCTCGAACGCCGGGACGGCACGGGAGCGGGGCCGCTCGAGGACGCCGTCGACGGCCGTCCTGCGCAGGGCCAGCAGGTGCGCGGCCGCC
>JAOPWW010000211.1 GCA_025965495.1 Frankiales bacterium | reverse complement strand
GCGCGGCCCTGGGGCTCGCGGCGCGGGTCGCCGCGGTCACCTGCGGGCGGGCCGGGGCGGCGCCGCCGACGCGGGACGAGCTGTGACGCTCGAGCGCTAGAGCTCCAGGGTCGACAGCAGGCCGGTCCCGAGCGCCCGGGACACCGCCTCGACCCGGCTCGACACCTCGAGCTTGGCCAGGATGTTGCGGACGTGGTTCTTGACGGTGTTCTCGCTGATGAACAGCTCGGAGCCGATCTGGCGGTTGCTCTTGCCCTGGCCGAGCTGGCCGAGGACCTCGAGCTCGCGGTCGGACAGGACGGCCGCCGTCACCGGCACGGTGACGCGGTTGGCCTGACGGCGGAACTCCTCCATGACCGCACCCATGGCGGCGGCCGGGAGGACGGGGCGGCCGTGGGCCACGGTGCGCAGGGCGTCCGCGAACTCCTCGGCGGGGTGGTCCTTCGGCAGGAAGCCGACGGCGCCCGCGCCGAAGACGGCGACGACCTCGTCGACCTCCTCGGTGGCGGACAGCACCAGCACCTGCACGGACGGGCAGGCCTCGCGCAGCGGGCCGAGCAGGTCGCCGCCCCGCTCGCCGCCGAGGTCGAGGTCGAGCACGACGAGGTCGGGCTGCAGCGCGCGGGCCTTCTCCAGGGCGGACGCGGCGTCGGCCGCCTCGCCGACCACCTGCAGGTCGCTCTCGCCGGACAGGTGCATCCCGACGATCTGGCGCCACAGCTGCTGGTCGTCGACGAGCAGCACGCGCCACGGACCGTCGTTCGCGACTGAAACCTGCTGCTCACTCATCCCCAGAGCGTACGCAATCTGGACGCGGGGGTCGTCGAGGTCACACAGGACGCAGGCACAGGCCCCGCCGGTAGCATCGAGAGGGTGATCGAGACGGGGCAGGGAGCGGGCAGCGCCCCCGGACGGCTGGCCGCCGACGCCGCCGAGCAGGCCGCCCGCCGCCGCACCTTCGCCGTCATCAGCCACCCCGACGCCGGCAAGTCCACGCTCACCGAGGCGCTCGCGCTGCACGCGCGGGTCATCCAGGAGGCCGGGGCCATCCACGGCAAGGCGGGCCGCAAGAGCACCGTCTCGGACTGGATGGAGATGGAGAAGGCCCGCGGCATCTCGATCTCGTCGGCCGCGCTGCAGTTCGCCTACGACGACGCCGTGGTCAACCTGGTCGACACCCCCGGCCACGCCGACTTCTCCGAGGACACCTACCGGGTCCTGTCCGCGGTCGACAGCGCGGTCATGCTCGTCGACGCCGCGAAGGGCATGGAGCCGCAGACCCTCAAGCTGTTCGAGGTCTGCCGGCACCGCGGCATCCCGGTCATCACGGTCATCAACAAGTGGGACCGGCCGGGCCTGGAGGCCCTGCAGCTGATGGACGAGGTCCGTGACCGCACCGGCCTGGAGCCCACACCGCTGACGTGGCCGGTCGGGATCGCCGGGGACTTCAAGGGCGTGCTGGACCGCCGCACGGGCGGCTTCGTCCGCTTCACCCGCACCGCCGGCGGGGCCACGGTCGCTCCCGAGACTTTCCTGACCGCCGAGGAGGCGCTCGAGCAGGAGGGCGAGGACTGGGTCCGCGCCGTCGAGGAGTCCGAGCTGCTCGAGGCGATGGGCCAGGTCCACGACCAGGAGCGCTTCCTCGCCCACGAGACGACCCCCGTGCTGTTCGGCTCGGCCGTCCTCAACTTCGGCGTCCGCCAGCTGCTCGACGTCCTGCTCGAGCTCGCCCCGCCCGCCGGTCCCCGCGAGGACGCCGACGGCGTCGCCCGCAAGGTCGACGCCCCCTTCAGTGCCTTCGTGTTCAAGGTGCAGGCCGGCATGGACAGCAACCACCGCGACCGGCTGGCCTACATGCGGGTCTGCAGCGGGGTGTTCGAGCGCGGCAGCGTCGTCACGCACGCCGCCACTGGCAAGCCGTTCGCCACCAAGTACGCGCAGCAGGTCTTCGGCCGCGACCGCGAGACCGTCGACGTCGCCTACCCCGGCGACGTCGTGGGGCTGGTCAACGCCAACGCCCTGCGGGTCGGCGACAGCCTCTACGTCGAGCAGCGGGTCGTCTTCCCGCCGATCCCGAGCTTCGCCCCCGAGCACTTCGCGGTCTGCCGCGCCAAGGACAGCAGCAAGTACAAGCAGTTCCGGCGCGGGATCGAGCAGCTCGAGCAGGAGGGCGTCGTGCAGGTGCTGCGCAGCGACCTGCGCGGCGACCAGGCGCCCGTGCTCGCCGCCGTCGGGCCGATGCAGTTCGAGGTCGCCGAGGCGCGGATGGCCGGCGAGTTCAGCGCCCCCGTGACCCTGGACCGCCTGCCCTACCAGCTGGCCCGCCGCACGACCCGGGAGTGGGTCGCGCAGCTCGACCCGCAGAGCGGCGTCGAGTGCCTGCTGCGCGGCGACGGCGCGTGGCTGGCCCTGTTCGCCGACCCGTGGCGGCTCACCCGGGTCCAGCGCGACCTGCCGGACGCCGTGCTGGAGCCGCTGGTCGCGGCAGCCGACTCGCCGCACTAGCGCGTGGACGAGCACCTCAACCTCGTCCTGCTGCTGTCCTTCGGCGTCCTGCTCGTCGCGGTCCTCGCCGTCCGGCTGGCCGACCGCACCGGTCTGCCCTCCCTGCTCGTCTACCTGGGGCTGGGCCTGGCCCTCGGCGAGTCCGGGCTCGGGGTGCACTTCTCGGACTACCGGCTGACGGCCGACCTGGGGCTGGTCGCGCTCGCCGTCATCCTGGCCGAGGGCGGGCTCACCACCCGCTGGGACGTCGTGCGCCCGGCCCTGCCGCTCGCGGCCGTGCTCGCCACCGTCGGGGTGGCGGTCAGCGTGCTGGTCGTCGCCGGGGCCGCGCACCTGCTGCTGCACGTCGACTGGCGGACCTCCGTGGTGCTCGGCGGCGTGCTCGCCAGCACCGACGCCGCTGCGGTGTTCAGCGTGCTCCGCCGCCTGCCGCTCGCCCCCCGCGTGCGCACGGTGCTGGAGGCGGAGTCGGGCCTCAACGACGCCCCCGCCGTCGTCGTCGTGGTGCTCGCCAGCTCCGACGCCTGGGGC
>JAOPWW010000174.1 GCA_025965495.1 Frankiales bacterium | reverse complement strand
GGCCCCGGTCGCGTGCCGCCTGGACGGCGCGCCGCAGCTGCGGGCCCGGCCGTTCGGCCCGCAGGTCGAGGCGCTCCGGGCGCTCGGGGCGACCGTGGTCGAGGACCACGGCGCCGGGCGGCTTCCGCTGACCGTCTCCGGGCCGCTCCGCGGGGGGACCGTCGCGCTGCCCGGGCACCTGTCCAGCCAGTTCCTGTCCGGCCTGCTGATGGCCGGTCCGCTGATGCCGGAGGGCCTGCGGGTGGAGCTGACGTCGTCGCCGGTGTCGGTGCCCTACCTGGAGATGACCCGCACGGTCATGGCCGCGTTCGGGTGCCCGACCGACGACGGCTGGTCGGTGCGGCCCGGGTCCTACCGCGGCACCGACTACGCCGTCGAGCCCGACGCCAGCGCCGCCTCCTACCTGTGGGCCGCAGGGGCGCTCACCGGGGGGTCCGTCACGGTGGAGGGCCTCGGCCGGGACAGCGCGCAGGGCGACGTCGCGTTCGTCGACGTGCTGGAGCGGATGGGCGCCGTCGTCGAGCGGGGCGCGACGTCGACGACGGTGCGCGACAGCGGGGTGCTGCACGGGGTCGACGTCGACCTGGTCGACATCAGCGACACCGCGCAGACCCTGGCCGCCGTCGCGGTGTTCGCCGACTCACCCACCCGCGTGCGGGGCATCGGCTTCATCCGGGCCAAGGAGACCGACCGGATCGCGGCCGTCGTGACCGAGCTGCAGCGCGCCGGGATCGACGCGACCGAGGACGAGGACGGCTTCACGATCGTGCCGGGCACTCCTCGCCCGACGACGTTCGCCACCTACGACGACCACCGCATGGCGATGAGCCTGGCGCTGCTCGGCCTGCGCGTGCCGGGCATCGAGATCGCCGACCCGGGCTGCGTCGCGAAGACCTACCCGGGCTACTTCGACGACCTCGACGGGCTCCGCCGGTAGTGCGGCGCGCCGCCCTGGCCGGACTGCTCCTGCTCGTGACGGCGTGCGGCGGCAGCGAGCCGCCCCACGCCCGCGCGCCCCTGCGCGCCGGTGAGTCCTACGGCATCGACGTCAGCAACCACCAGGGGCGCATCGACTGGGACCGGGTCGCGGACGACCGGACCGCCTTCGCCTACGTCAAGGCCAGCGAGGGCGGCGACTTCGCCGACAAGCGCTTCGACGACAACTGGGCCGGCGCCGACGACGCCGGCCTGCGTCGCGGCGCCTACCACTTCTTCACCCTCTGCCGGCACGGCGCCGAGCAGGCCGCGAACTTCCTGCGCGCCGCTCCCCCCGACGACGACGCCCTGCCGCCCGCGGTCGACCTCGAGCTCGCCGGCAACTGCACCACCCGCCCGGGGCGCGCCGCCGTCCTGGCCGAGCTCGACGCGTTCCTGGGCCGGATCGAGCAGGCGTGGGGGCGGCGGGCGCTGCTGTACGTCGGGCGCGACTGGGAGCAGACCTACCCGGTGCTCGGGCGCTCGGACCGGCCCCGCTGGCTGGTCAGCTACCCCGAGCGGCCGGCGCAGGGCTGGACGGTCTGGCAGCTGCACGGGCACGCCCGGGTGCACGGCGTGACGGGACCGGTGGACCTCGACGTCGCCCGCCTCGCCGACCTGGACGGGTAGCCGCCGCCCCCGGTCGTGGGAGGGTGCCCGCAGGCCCACCGAGGAGGACCCGTGTCGGACGAGGGCCCAGCCGCCGAGCTGCCCCTGGCCGGTGGGCGGACGACGTCGGGCGTCGTGCGGGTCGGGGACACCGTGCGCCGGCCGGTCCGGGCGTGGACCGCCTCCGTGCACGCCGTCCTGCGGCACCTCGAGCAGGCGGGCCTGGACGGCGTCCCCCGCGTGCTCGGGCTGGACGACGACGGGCGCGAGGTGCTCACGTACCTGGAGGGCGACACGGTCGGGGACGCCCTGCCCTGGCCCGGCTGGGTCACCTCCGACGCCGTGCTCGCCGACGTCGGCCGGTGGCTGCGGCGGCTGCACGACGCGACGGCCGACTTCGTGCCCGCCCCGGGCTCGGTGTGGTTCGCCGCCCGGGGCTGGGAGCCGGGGCTGGTCGTCGGGCACCACGACGCCGCGCCGTACAACGCCGTCTGCCGGAACGGGCACCTGGTGGGGTTCGTGGACTGGGACGGCGCCGGGCCGTCGTCCCGGGAGTTCGACCTGGCCTACGCCGCGCTCACGTGGGTGCCGTTGCTGGCCCCGGGCTCGGCCTGGCCGGTGGCTGTCCCGGCGCCGGCCGAGGCGCACCGGCGCCTGCACCTGCTGCTCGACGCCTACGGCTACGACGGCGACCGCTCCGCCGCGGGCAGGGCCGTGGGAGCGCGGGCCCGCCGGGGCGCCGAGGTGACCCGGCAGCTCGCCGACGGCGGCGACCCTGTCTTCGCCGCCCTCCGCGGGCAGGCCGACGACCTCGACCGGGCGGCGCAGCGGGCCGAGGAGCAGCCGCCGTCGTTCTGGCAGCCCTCAGGCGGCTGAGCGCCGCCGCGCGAGGACCGCCGCGACCGCGGCCACCAGGCCGGCGAGCCCGAACGGCAGCCCGCCCGTCGTCGGGAGCTGCGGACCCGGGGCGGCCGCAGCGGGGGCAGTCGTGGCCAGCGCCAGCGTCTGCTCCAGGCCCGCGCGTCGGTAGAACGGCGTCGTCGTCGTGAGGCGCAGCCGGGAGGCGCCGGCCGGCAGCGCGAGCGAGGCCGGGCCGACCGCGAGCGCGACGCTGCGGGTGGAGGCGATCGTGCCGTCGGGACGCAGCGCCGTGACGGTGAGCCGGCCGGGCGCCTGGGCGTCGAGCAGCAGGCGGCGGCCGGACACGCGGGCCGAGGCGAGCAGGCGGCCGCGGTCGGCGACGTCGGTGCAGGTCGCCTGCGTGTAGCACCGGACCGGGGGCTCCTCCGAGAGCTTCTCGGACGCCTGGTTCGCGGCGAGGTCGTTCGCGACGGCGGTCGCCACCAGGGGCGCGATCGTCACGGGGTCGCTGCCGGGCGGGAGCGCGTCCAGGCAGGCCGTGATCGGGACGCGGGCGGGGTCGACCGGCCCGGGGTGGGTCAGCCCGTCGAGGACGAGGGCGAAGACCGTCCCGTCCGTGACCAGCCCGAAGTGGTCGACCGCCTTGGCGGGGCACCGCTCCTGCAGCACCACGTTCGTCGCGCCGTCCAGGTGGCTGGCCGACGGTTCCGGCGTCGCGATCTCGTCGGTGAGGGTGGCGATCGTCGTGTACGAGGGGCCGGGCGGGAGCGCGTGGGAGCGGATCCCGGCGAAGTAGCGCGAGCCGGCGCGGCGCTGCTGGAACGGCGCGGAGCAGGGGCGCTGGCACATCGCCTCGCCGGTCGCGCCGACGTTGAAGGTGGGGGCGAGGCCGACGTAGTCCTCGACCAGGCCGGGCAGGTCGGGCCAGAACTTCAGCGCCGTCACGCCGAGGGTCGCGCCCTGGCTGTGCCCGACGACGTCGATCCGCCCGTGCCGGCGGGCCGCGACCGCCCGGACCGCGGCGACGACGACCTCCGTGGACACCTGCATGTCGGTCGTCGCCCGGGCGGGCAGCTGCACGGTGCACACCGGCCGGCCGGTCGCCCGCAGCTGCGGCACGTACACCGGCCCCCAGGACTCCTCCGGGGTCGAGCCGGTGCCGTGCAGGAGCAGCACGGGGGTCAGCGGCGAGCCGGCGACGTCGCCGGAGCAGCGCAGCGACGACGTCAGCGCGGGCCGCAGCAGGGCCGGGCCGGAGCTGCTGAGGGCGTTGCCGGCCGGGAACGGCCGGGCCTCCGACGACGACGAGACCGCGGCCGAGGCGGCGGGCACCAGCAGCGCAAGGACGGACAGCAGCGGCAGGAGCAGAAGGCGGCGCACGGCACGAGGGTGCCACCGGGCAGGCAGGGATCGGGTCCCGCGTGTCGAAGACGTCACACCTCATCCCCGCTCCCGGAGGCTCCCGTGCCGCTCGCCCGCCCGTCCGTGCGCCTCCTGCTCGCCCTCGCCGCGGGCACCGCCGTGCTGGCCTCCGGCAGCGCCCTCGCCGCCCCGACGGCGGCGACGGCCCACTGCCCCCACGCAGCGTCCGTGAAGGTCCGGGGCGCCCAGCAGCAGGACGCCCCCGCCTGCCTCACCGACCTCACGACGCCGGGCCTGGTCGCGGCCGCCAAGACCGACGAGTCGGACTGGGCGACGCTGACCTCGCTCAGGACCGCCCCGCAGCCGGCGACCCCGGGCCTGCAGGTCGACGGCTACTTCCCGGACGACTCGACCCACAACACCGAGAGCGGGAAGGACCACGACGCGCAGTTCGTCATGCGCTTCCCGGACGCCTGGAACGGCAAGCTCCTGGTGACCGGCGCCCCCGGCGTCCGCAAGCAGTACGCGACCGACCGGGCGATCAGCGACTGGGCCGTCGCCCACGGCTACGCCTACGCCGCGACCGACAAGGGCAACAGCGGCAACGACTTCTACACCGACAGCCTCGGGCCCGGGAAGCGTCCCGGCGACAGCGTCCTCGAGTGGCACCAGCGCGTCACCCAGGTGACCGTCGCGGCCAAGGACGCCGTCCGGCAGGTCTACGGCCGGGCGCCGCAGCGCACCTACATGACCGGCATCTCCAACGGCGGCTACCTGACCCGCTGGGCGCTCGAGCACCACCCCGAGCTCTACGACGGCGGCGTCGACTGGGAGGGAACCCTGTTCACCCCCCAGCACAACCTGTTCACCTTCCTGCCGGTGGCCCTGCGGAACTACCCGAGCTACCAGCTCACCGGCAGCGCCGCAGCCCACGAGGCGATGATCAGGGCCGGGTTCGCCCCGGGCTCGGAGGCGCTGTGGCCGCACCACGAGGCCGTCTACTGGGACCTCACCCAGCGCGCGTACCGCGAGGAGTTCGACCCCTCCTACGACGGCGCGACGCAGGCCGGCACGCCCTTCTGCCCTGCCGGCCTCGGCGTCCCCGGCTGCGACGCCGACTACGACTACGCGACGCGCCCCAAGGCGGTGAAGGACGCCGTCGCGCGGGTGTCGCTGACGGGGAGGATCGGCAAGCCGATGCTGACCCTGCACGGCACGCTCGACACCCTGCTGCCGATCCGCCAGGACAGCGACGTCTACGACCGGATGGTCGACGCCGCCGGCAAGGGGAAGCTGCACCGCTACTACGTCGTCCAGGGCGGCAACCACGTCGACCAGCTCGCCGACGAGTTCCCGAAGGTCACCCGCCCGGTCCTGCCCTGCTACTACGACGCGCTCGAGCAGCTCGACGCGTGGGTGACCCGGGGCAAGGCGCCGTCCCCCGACGGCACCGTCCCGTGGCCCTCGACCGGCGACGTCGCCAACACCTGCACGCTGCCCGGCCGGTAGGCGCTACCGCCCGAGGACGAGTCCCAGCCCGAGCAGCACGGACAAGGCGAGCTGCAGCTTCCCGGTCTCGCCGAGCACGGGCACGAGCGCCCGGCCGGTGGTGTCCCCGAGGACCAGCCGGACCGGGGGCACCGCGAGCGGCAGCGCGAGCAGCCCGAGCAGGGCCCACGGCGTCGCGGCGGCGGCCAGGACGACGACGGCCAGGAAGGCCAGCCCGACCAGCGCGGCGTAGAGCGTGCGGGTGCGGGCGTCGCCGAGCACCACGGCCAGCGTCCGCTTGCCGGCGTCGACGTCGGTGGGGATGTCGCGCAGGTTGTTGACGACGAGGATCGCGCAGGCCAGCGCGCCCATCGCGACGCCGCCGAGCACGGCCCGGCCGAGGACGTCCTCGGCCTGCACGTAGGCGGTCCCGACGACGGCGACCAGCCCGAAGAACACGAACACCGACACCTCGCCGAGGCCCCGGTAGCCGTAGGGCTTGGAGGTCCCGGTGTAGGCCCAGGCCGCGGCGATCGCGACCGCGCCGACCACCAGGAGCGCCCAGGTCGTGACGGCCGCCAGCACCAGCCCGGCGAGGGCGGCGACCCCGAAGGACAGCAGCGCGGCCCGCTTGACCTGCCCGGCCGGCGTCGTGCCGCTGCCGACCAGGCGGAGCGGTCCGACGCGGTCGGCGTCGGTGCCGCGGACGCCGTCGCTGTAGTCGTTGGCGTAGTTCACGCCGACCTGCAGGGCGAGCGAGACGACCAGGGCCAGCAGGGCGCGGCCGGCGTCGAAGGACGCGGCGGCGGCTCCGGTGCCGACGAGGACGGGCGCGACGGCGGCGGGGAGGGTCCGGGGGCGGGCGCCCTCGACCCACTGCGCGGTGGTGGTCATGACCTCGATCGTGCCCGACCGGCGCGCGGGCGGCCGCTCGGGCGCCCGGTCAGCTCCCGGGGGTGACCACCCGGGAGGCGAACACGCGCTTCGCGGT
>JAOPWW010000146.1 GCA_025965495.1 Frankiales bacterium | reverse complement strand
CTGCCAGGACCAGACCAGCATGAGGACCGTCGCGAGCAGCATCTGCATGCTGGAGACCACGACCAGCAGGCCGCCCCACTGCATGAACGTGCTCATGGTGTCGACGTCGCTGGTGACGCGGCTGACGAGCGAGCCGCGCCGCTCGGCGGCCTGGTGGAGGACCGACAGGTCGTGGACCCGCCGGAACGCCCGGACGCGCAGGGCGGCCAGGCCGTTCTCGGTGGTGCGGTAGAGGCGGACGTTCATGAGGTAGTTGGCGACCGCGGTGACCACGACGGCGAGCCCGGCGAGGCCGCAGGCCAGCCGCACCAGCGGGAGGTCCGGCGAGGGGCCGGACAGGCCGTTGTCGATCGTCTGCTGCACGGCGACCGGCACGACGACCCGCCCTGCGGTGGCGAGCATGGCCAGCAGCAGCGTGACGCCGAGGCCCCGGCGGAACTCCGGCGCGAGCCGCAGCCCGTGGGCCAGGGTCGCGAACGAGCCGCGCTCGGGCGCGGCGACGGGCGCCTGGGCAGCACCCTCGACGACGGCGGTCACGCGACCACCTCCTCGAGGGCGTCGTCCACCGGCTCCTCGGGCGGCTCGGCGAGGGCCTGCCGCTCGGCCTCGGCCCGCTCGTAGGCCGTGACGAGGTCGCGGTAGCCGGGGACGGTCGCGCGCAGGTGCTCGTGGCTGCCGCGCCCGACGACGCGGCCCTGCTCGACGTAGACGACCTCGTCGGCCAGCGCGATCGTGGCCCGCCGGTACGCCACGACGACGACCGTGCTCGCGGCCCCGGAGCTGCGCAGGCCGGCCAGGATCCGCTGCTCGACCTGCGGGTCGACCGCGCTGGTGGCGTCGTCGAGCACCAGCAGGCGCGGCCGCCGGACGACGGCGCGGGCGAGCGCGAGCCGCTGCCGCTGCCCGCCGGACAGGGTCGTGCCGCGCTCCCCGACGACGGTGTCGAGGCCAGCTGGCAGGGCCTGCACGAAGCGCTCGGCCTGGGCCACGCGCAGGGCGGCCCAGACGTCGGCGTCGTCGATCGGCGTGCCCAGGGTGAGGTTGCCGCGGACGGTGTCGTCGAACAGGAACGCCGACTGCGGCACGAGCGCGCCGACCTTGGCGACCTCCCCGGCCGCGAGCTCCCGCAGGTCGACGCCGTCGTAGGCGATGCTGCCGGCGTCGGGGTCGACGAGGCGCACGAGCAGGGTCGCGAGGGTGCTCTTGCCGGCGCCCGTGGGGCCGACGACGGCGACGGTGCGGCCCGGGGCGACGTCCAGGCTGACGCCGTGCAGCACCTCCACCGGGCCGTAGGACAGCGAGACGTCCCGGACCGACAGCGCGGTGGGGCCGGACCCGGTGGCCAGGGTCGCCGTGCCGTGCTCCTGAGAGCCCTCGGCGGTGAGGACCTGCTGGACCCGGTCCCAGCCGACGACGCTGCGCGGCAGCTCGTTGAGGACCCAGCCGAGCGCGCGGACGGGGAACGCGAGCAGCGTGAACAGGTAGGCGACGCGCACCAGCTGGCCGGCGTCGATGTCGCCGCTGCCCACCCGGCTGGTGCCGGCGAGGAGCACGACGAGCACCCCGACGACGGGCAGCGCCTCCATCACGGGGTCGAACAGGCCGCGGACCCGTCCGACCCGGACCATCGTCTCGCGCAGCTCGTGGGCCGCCGTGGTGAAGCGCTCGGTCTCGTCGGCCTCGCGGCCGAGCGTCTTGACGACGAGCGCGCCGTCGAAGGACTCGTGAGCGATGCCGCTGACCTCGCCGCGGAGCTGCTGCGCCCGGGTCATGAGCGGGCTCATCCGGCGGCTGTAGAGCACGGTGAGACCGGCGATCGTCGGGAACACGATCGAGCCGACCAGGGCCAGGACGGGGTCGGTGACGACCAGCAGCCCGAGGGTGACGAGCAGCATGAACACGACGCCGACGGCGAACGGGAACGGCGCGATCGGCGCCCAGGTCGCCTCGACGTCGGAGTTGGCGTTGCTGAGCAGCTCGCCGGTCGGGTGCTGCTGGTGCCAGGAGAACGGCAGCTCGAGGTAGCGGCGGGTGACGCGGCGCCGGTAGGTCGCCTGCAGGCGGTACTGCATGACGCCCGCGCCGAGCCGGCGCCCGACGATCCCGACGACCTTGAGCACCGCGACCAGCAGGACCGCGCAGAACGCGAGGGCGAGGGCGGCCGGCGCGGCGTCGCCCTTGCGGATCGACGGCTCGATGACACGGGTCGTGATGGCGCCGAAGACGTACGCCTGGGCGATCGTCGTCAGGGCGAAGACCGCGCTGCCGAGGGCGGACAGCGCGAAGATCCGCGGCTCCTCCCGCACGGCGACCCCGAGGACGCCGAAGCCGCGGCGGAGCACCCCCCTGGCAGGGCGGGGCGCAGCGGGGGCAGGGCGGGTCACAGGGCTCCAGGCGAGAGGCAGCGGTCGTCCCCAGGTCCGACACCGGGCACGGTCGGAGGATTCCCCGCGGCGGCCCGCGCGACCGCTCCCCGCGGCCCGGGACGCACCCGGGCAGACTGGACCCGTGCGCGTCCCCCTCCGGCTCCTCGCCGCTCTCGCCCTGTCCCTGTCCTGTGCCGCCCCCGCGCTCGGCACCGCCTCGGCCGCCAGCCCCGCCGCCGAGAAGCGCGTGGTGCGCGGCACCGACGGCTACCTGTTCATCGCCCAGGACTGGTCGGTCCCCTGCCAGTACCGGGGCCAGTCGGCCGCCACGGCGGACCGGATGGCCGGCTTCGTCGCCGCGGTGCGGCGCAGCGGGCGCGAGGCGCGGATCGTCCTGGGCCCGGACAAGGCGACGCTGCGGGTCGGCAACCTCCCGAAGCAGGTGCCGCTCAAGGCGTGCGGCCAGACCGAGAAGGACGCCGTCTGGTCGGCGGTGCACCAGCGGCTCGGCAGCGCGCTGGTCGACCTGCGCAAGCCGCTGGCCGGCGCCGGCGCCCGCTGGCAGACCTACTACCGCCAGGACACCCACTGGACGCCCACCAGCGGGACCGTCTACGCGCGCAGCGTCGCGGCGTCGTTCGACCCGGTCGTGGGGCGCCGGCTGCGGACCGAGCCCGCGACCTACACCCGCCGCGGAGACCTCGCGAACGTCCTCGGCATCCCGGGCGAGGAGACCGTGCAGGGGCTGCAGACGGTCAACCCGGGCGTCCAGGTCGAGGAGAGGGCCCGCGAGGACCAGGGCATCGGCATGGGCTCGCGGCACTTCACCGCCACCCCGCCGCCGGACGACCTCGGGGCCGTCGTCCCGGGCAAGACCCTGTTCATCGGCGACAGCTTCGACGGCACGGTCAGCACCCAGGTCGCGCCCGCCTTCGCCGACTCGACCTTCCTGTGGCCCGACGGCGAGACCGACGCGACCGCGCTCGCGCAGCGGATCGGTGACTTCGACCGCGTCGTCGTCATGCGCGTCGAGCGCTTCAGCTCCCAGTGGCGCCCCTACGACGCCGACGTCGTGAAGGCCCTGGCCGGCCTGCCCAAGCGGCGCGCGCTGTGACCTCCCTGGCCGCCCGGGAGCGGGAGGCCCTGCTCGACCTCATGGCCGACGCCGGCCCGCACGCCCCCACCCTGCTGGGCGACTGGACCACCCACGACCTCGCCGCCCACCTCGTGGTCCGGGAGCGCCGGCCGCTGGCCGTCCCCGGGTACGTCCTCGCGCCCCTGCACGGGCTGTCCGCCCGGTTCGAGGCACGCACCCGCCGTCGCCAGTACGAGGACCTGCTCGCGCTGCTGCGCCGGGGGGCCCCGGTGTGGTCGCCGGTCGGCTCCCCGGTCGACGCCGTCGACGACCTCACCAACCTGCACGAGTTCTTCGTCCACCACGAAGACGTCCGGCGGGTGGCCACGCCGGAGCCGCGGGCCCTGTCGCGCGAGCTCGAGGACGCTCTCTGGGCCCGCGCGCGCGTGCTCGCGCCGGTCTTCACCCGCCGCGCCCGCGGGGTGGGGATCGAGCTGGTCACCCCGGCTGCCCAGGCCTTCACCGTCCGCAGCGGCAGGGACCGGGTCGTCGTCCGCGGGCGCCCCGGCGAGCTGTTCCTGTGGCTGTGGGGCCGCCCCGCCGACGTGTCCCTGGAGGGCGCCGTCGACCGGCTCGCCGAGGTGCAGATCGGCCCGTAGGTCTTCCGCGGGCCCGTCCGGGGCAGGCCTCCGACGTGCTCCTCGAGGCCCTGCGCCGCTCCCGACCCCGCGACTACGCCGTCGGCCTGCTGGCCGCCGCCCTGCTCGGCGTCCCCGACCTGCTGCGCCAGCTCCCGGTCCGCGACGACCCGTCGCGGTGGCACGCCCTGCTCGTCGACGTCGTGGGGGTGCTCAGCGCGGCCGTGGTGCAGCTCGCGCTCGTCGGGGTGCTGAACGGCGTGGGCGCCGCGGGGGGCCTGCGCCTGGTGCTCGACGCGCTGCGACGCCGGCCGGGGACGGTGGTCGCCGGGCTGGCCGCGGCCGGCACGGTGTCCGCGCTGCTGACGCTGGTGCCGTCGGTCGCCCTGCTCGGCTACGGGCAGGTGCTCGGCCCGCTGCACGACCCGCCGCTGTCGCGGCTGGTGCTCGCGCAGGTGTCCGACGTCGTCGCCACCGCCGTCACCGCGCCGTGGTTCGCGGTGCTCGTCGGGGTGGTCACCGGACGGCGTGGCCCGCGTCCCGCAGGGCCTGCTTGACCTGCGGGATCCGCAGCTCGCCGAAGTGGAAGACGCTCGCCGCCAGCACGGCGTCGGCGCCCGCCTCGACCGCGGGGGCGAAGTCCTCCAGGCGGCCCGCTCCCCCGCTGGCGACCACGGGGACGCTCACCCGCGCCCGCACGGCCCGCAGCATCTCCAGGTCGTAGCCGCGCTTGGTGCCGTCGGCGTCCATGGAGTTGAGCAGGACCTCCCCGACGCCGAGCTCCTCGCCGCGTGCGGCCCACTCCACGGCGTCGATGCCGGTGCCCCTCCGGCCGCCGTGGGTGGTGACCTCGAAGCCGGACTCCGTGCCCTCCGCCCGTCTTGCGTCGACAGAGAGGACCAGCACCTGGCTGCCGAACCGCCGGCTGATCTCGCGCAGCAGCTCCGGGCGGGCGATCCCCGCCGTGTTGACCCCGACCTTGTCCGCGCCGGCCCGCAGCAGCCGGTCGACGTCCTCGACGTCCCGCACCCCGCCGCCGACCGTCAGGGGGATGAACACCTGCTCGGCGGTCCTGCGCACCACGTCGTAGGTCGTCTCGCGGGAACCGCTGGACGCGGTGATGTCCAGGAACACCAGCTCGTCGGC
>JAOPWW010000140.1 GCA_025965495.1 Frankiales bacterium | reverse complement strand
GGACAGGTCGGCCGGCGTCGCGGCGTCGCGGGCGGTGAGCAGCTGGCCGAGCAGCGCACCGGCCGCCCACACGTCGTCGGCGGGCACGGGCACCGGACCGCTGCCGGGCGGGAGCGCGACGTCGACCGGCCGGCCCAGCAGCGCGGCGGCGCCGAAGCCGGTGACCCGCACGACGGTCCGCAGCGGCACGCTCGTGTCCATGAGGACGTCCCGCTCGGACAGGGCGCCGTGGACCAGTCCGGCGGCGTGCACCTCGACCAGCCCGGCCAGCACCTCGAGGGCGGTCGTGACGGCCTGCCGCGGCGAGACGGTGCCGCCCTCGGCGCGCCGGGCGTCGGCGAGGACCACGGCGGGGAAGCGGTTGCGGACGACCGCGACCAGGTCGTCCTCGACGACGACGTGCAGCACCCGCACGGCGTGCCGGCCGGCGAGGCTGCGCAGGGCGTCCGCCCCGGAGAGCAGGCGCGCCCGGACGACGGGGTCGGCGGCCAGCGGCGGGAGGAGGACCTCGAGCTCGACCGGGACGCCGTCCGTGACCCGCACGCCCGGACGCCGGACGCCGTGGGGGGTCGGGCGGCCCTCCCCGGGCACCAGGGCGTACAGCCCGCCGACCAGGGCAGGCAGGTCGTCGGCGGGCACGTCGACGGGGAGCACGGGCGCGAGTCTACGAGCGCGCTACCCCGCGGGGACGCTGTTCGCGAGGAGCAGCACACCCGTCCCGAGCAGCAGCAGGACGGCGACGTCGAGCCCCCGGGAGCGCACCACCAGCAGCCCCGCCCGGCGCTCGGACAGGCTGCTCCGGATCCCCGCTGCGGCCAGCACGGCGGCCCCGAGCAGGTAGAGCCCCGTGCGCCAGTGGGCCAGGGCGACGACGACCAGGCCGGCCCCGACGCCGACGAGCACCAGCAGGCTCAGGGCCCCGTCCAGGACACCCCGCCGCTGTCCCGTCATCGGCGCCGACTGTACGCAGTCGGGCGTCCTCCCCGGCTTGGGACGTGGCACGTGTGCTGACGGGAGACAGGGGTATCGCCGGAGCACCGGGAGCTGTCCTCCGACAGCCCCGCCGGACCTGTCCCCGCCGGAACACCCCGCCCGTCGTCCCCGCGCACGGGAGCACCGGCACGTACGGGACCACCGGCACGCAAGCGAGAGGACACCACGTGGACACGCCCCACCTCCGGCTCGAGGACAGCGGACAGACCCACCCGCTGCGGGAGGACGTGACCACCGTCGGGCGGGGCCCCGGCGTGGACATCTCCCTGCCCGACCCCAGCGTCTCGCGCCTGCACGCCGAGATCGTCCGGCGCGGTGAGCACGTCTACGTCGCCGACCTCGGGCTGTCGGTCAACGGCACCCGCGTCAACGGCCGCCCGGTCGGACGCCGCGTCCTGCTCGACGGCGACGTCCTGTCCTTCGGCGCCGCCCGCACCCGCATCGGCGGCCTCGTGCCGGTCGAGGCCGACGACACCGTCGAGGTGCGCCGCATCTCCGCCCCCGACCTCACCCGCCGCGAGCTCGAGGTGCTGACCTCGCTGTGCCGGCCGGCCCTGCAGCAGGACGCGTTCGTCGCGCCCAGCACGGCCAAGGACATCGCCGACGAGCTGGTCGTCACCGAGGCCGCGGTCAAGCAGCACCTGCTGCGCCTCTACCAGAAGTTCAAGATCGCCGAGGGCGTGAACCGGCGGGCCCGCCTCGCCAACGAGGTCGTCAGCTCCGGTGTCGTGCGGCCGCTGCCGCAGGACGTCGAGGCCGACGTCCGCCGCGCCGGCTAGGAGACCGCCGCCCGCTCCGCCGCCTCGACCGTCACTGCCCGCTCGTCCGCTCCGCTGCCTCGACTGTCACTGCCCGCTCGTCCGCTCCGCTGCCTCGACGACGGCGGTCAGCAGCATCGCCACCGTCATCGGCCCCACGCCCCCGGGGTTCGGCGCCACGAAGCCCGCGACCTCCCGGACGTCCGGGTGCACGTCGCCCGCGACCGTGCCGTCGGCCCGCCGGGACACGCCGACGTCGAGGACGGCGGCGCCCGGCTTCACCAGGTCGGCCGTGACGAGGTCGGCGACGCCGGCGGCCGCGATGACGACGTCGGCCGCACGCAGGTGCCCCGCCAGGTCCTTCGTGCCGGTGTGGCAGAGCGTGACGGTCGCGTTCTCGCTGCGCCGCGTGAGCAGCAGCCCCATCGGCCGGCCGACCGTCACCCCGCGCCCGACGACGACGACCTCCGCGCCGTCGAGCGGGACGTCGTAGGCGCGCAGCAGCGCGACGATGCCGCGCGGGGTGCACGGCAGCGGCGCCTGCTGGCCGAGCACGAGGCGGCCGAGGTTGACCGGGTGCAGGCCGTCGGCGTCCTTGTCCGGGTCGATCCGGCCGAGGACCGCGTTGGTGTCGATCCCCTTGGGCAGCGGCAGCTGGACGATGTAGCCGGTGCAGGCCGGGTCGGCGTTGAGCTCGTCCACGACGGCCTCGATCTCGGCCTGGGTCGCCGAGCCGGGCAGCACCTTGGCGATGCTGCCGATGCCGACCTCGGCGCAGGCCTTGTGCTTCATGCCGACGTACTTGGAGCTGCCGACGTCGTCGCCGACGAGCAGCGTGCCCAGGCCGGGGACGACGCCGCGGCCGCCCAGGGCCGTCACCCGCCTCGCGAGGTCGGCGCGCACTGCGGCGCTGGTGGCCCTGCCGTCGAGGATCGTCGCGCTCATGACCCGAGCCTAGGGGCGCCCCCCGACCTAGGCTGACGGGCGTGACCGCACCCGACCTCCGGCTGCTGCTGGCCTACCGGCTGCTGGGCTGGCGGCTCGGTCCGGCCCACCAGCAGTGGACCTACCGCGACATCACCAGCCGCTGGTACCTGGCCAAGCAGGGCCTGCCGCTGCTGGGCACGCTCGGGGTGCTGCTCGCCGTCGTCTTCGCCGCGACCGGCTCGGACCCGCAGCGGGTCGTCGTCCCGGTGCTCGCCGTGCTCGTCCTGCTCGTGTTCCTGCGCAACGTCGTGATCGAGCGGGCGCTGCGCCAGCAGGGACTGGACCTCGACGGCGAGGTCGCCCCCGAGGCGGTGTCGTGGTTCGACGACGAGGAGCAGCGGCGCAAGCGCTCGGTCGCCGGGGCCGTGACGACGGCGCTGCTGGTCGTCGGCGGGATCCTCGTCCTCAGCCTCGGCCCGGCCGGGTGAGCTTCCCCGACGGCTGGTTCGACCGGGCCGACGAGCGCCCCGACGTCGAGTTCTACGCCGCGCCGCGGCTGGTCACCCACCTCGACGGACCCGCCATCGAGGCGGTCTCGGACCTGTACGACGCGCTCGGGCTGACGGGCGACGTCCTGGACCTCATGAGCTCCTGGGTCTCGCACTTCCGCACGCCGCCGCGCTCCCTCACGGTCCTGGGGCTGAACGCCGTCGAGCTCGACGCGAACCCGGTGGCCACCGCACGGGTGGTGCAGGACCTCAACGCCGACCCGGTGCTGCCCTTCGCGGACGCGTCCTTCGACGCCGTCGTCAACTGCGTGTCGATCGACTACCTGGTCCGGCCGGTCGAGGTCCTCGCGGAGGTCGCCCGGGTCCTGCGGCCCGGGGGCGTCAGCGTCTGCACGTTCAGCAACCGCATGTTCTCCACCAAGGCCGTCCGCGGCTGGCTGTCGGTCGGCGAGCAGGAGCGACCGCTGGTCGTCGCGGAGTACCACCGCCTCGCGCTGCTCGGTGGGCGCCCGGCGTTCGAGGAGCCCGTGGCCGAGCAGCTCCTGGACGGCCGACGGTCCGACCCGCTGTGGGCCGTCCGCGCGCGGCGCGCATGACGCGCGAGCAGTTCTGGGCGCTGGTGGAGCAGACCCTGCGCGACGCCGAGGTCCTGCGGCCCCCGCGCCGCGGGCTGCTGCGCCGCGAGGTCGTCCTGCGGCCGGGCGAGCGGCACGTGCTCGCCCTCGAGCAGCGCCTGGCCGCCCTGTCCGACGACGACCTCGCCGCCTTCCAGGCGCACCTCGACGCCCTGCGCGACGAGGCGTACGACTGGGGCGTCTGGGGCGCCGGGTACGTCGCCTGCGGCGGCATGAGCGACGACTCCTTCACCGACTTCCGCACCTGGCTGGTCTCCCAGGGCCGGGCCGCCTACGAGCGGGTGCTCGCCGACCCGGACGCGCTCGCGCTCGTCGCCCCGCCCGACCTCGACGACCGCGTCGGCGACGCCGAGGGCTGGGGCTACGTCGCCCTCGAGGTCTGGGACGGCCGGCGTCCCGACGAGATGCCCCGCCCGGCGTTCGGCGCGGGGGCCGAGCCCCGCGGCGAGCCGTTCCCCGAGGACGACGCCGACGCGCTGGCCCGGCGCTACCCCCGGCTGTCCGCCCGCTCCGGCGCCTGACCTCAGCCGGCCTCGGCCTGCACCGGGGCCGGCTCGAGCGCACCTGTGAGCAGGCTCGCCCGCCAGGCGACGGGGTCGTGCACGGCTGGAGCCGTCTCGTCGAGGAAGCGCTCGAGCAGAGCGACGAAGCGCTCCGGGTCGGTCCGGTGGGGCTGGTGACCGGCCCGGGCGACGACCTCGAGGCGGGCGGTCGGCAGCAGCGCGGCGCACCGGCGGGCGTGGCCGACGGGCAGGATCGGGTCGCGGTCGCCCCAGACCAGCAGGGTCGGGACCCGGGCGGCGAGGTAGAGCCGGTCGGCGCTCGTGACGCTCTGGCCGCGCAGGTCGATGACGCCCCGCAGCGTCCGCAGGAACGCCGAGCGGGTCGACGCGTCGCGCAGGCCCGACCAGACGTGCGTGACCTCGTCGACGTCCCACGGGTCGACCAGCCCGGCGCTCGCCGCCACCCGGGCCGCGAGCAGGACTGGCAGCCGCACGGGCGAGCGGACGCTGGCGCCGATGGCCAGGCTCGCGCCGGGCAGGGCCGCGAGCCGCAGCAGCGGGTTCACCTCGAGCCCTAGACCGCCGCTGGCCACCAGCACCAGCCGCTCGCACAGCTGGGGGTACTGGTACACGAGCTGCTGGGCGACGCCGCCGCCGAGGGAGTGCCCGACGACGGTCGCCCGCTCGATCCCGAGCACGCACAGCAGGTCGCGCATGCCGTTGGCGAAGCCGCCGACGGAGTAGTCGGCGCGCGGCTTGTCGGACGCGCCGTGCCCGAGCAGGTCCGGGGCGACGACCGTGCGCGTGCGGGCGAGGCGGGGCAGGACGTCGGTCCAGGTGCGGTTGGTGTCGCCGATGCCGTGGACCAGCAGGACCGCCGGGGCGGTGCCCGGCTCGGGTCCGGCCCAGCGGTAGGCCCGCCGGTGGCCGTGCAGGACCACCGTCTCCTGTCGCACCCGCGGCTCACGCACGCACGCAGCCTGCCGCCCCCGTGTTTCGGCCGCGTGACGGCTCAGCCGACGTCGGCGCCCCGGGACCGGGCCAGCAGGACGGCCGTCTCGACGTCGATGCGCACGCCGGCCCAGTCGACCAGGTCGACCTCGCAGCCGGACAGGTCGGCGCCGCGCAGGTCGGCGCCCTGCAGCCGGACGCCGCGCAGCCGGGCGTGGGACAGGTCGGCGCCGGTCAGGTCGCAGGTGCGCAGGTCGGCGTCGCCGAAGTCGGCCTCGGCCAGCCGCACGCCCGCCAGCGAGACCCCGCGCAGGTCGGCGCCGCGGAAGGTCGCGTAGCTCCAGTCGCCGCCCTCGACCGTCATCGGGCGGAGCTCGCAGCGCAGGAACGTCGTGCCGGTCGTCTTGCAGTCGCTCCAGCGCGAGAACCCCAGCCGCGCCCGCTCCAACCGGCAGCCCAGCAGGGCGCAGCCCTCCAGCACGGCGCTGGTCAGGTCGGCCCCGGACAGGTCGCACTGCTCGAACACGCAGCCCCGCAGGACCGCCTCGGACAGGTCGGCGTGCTGGAGCTTCTCGCCGGTGAAGCGGAGGCCGGTGTGCTCCTCCTGCGCGAGGTCGAGCACCGCCGTGCCTAGTGGAAGAAGTGGCGGGTGCCGGTCAGGTAGAGCGTCGCGCCGGCGGCCTTCGCCGCGGCGACGACCTCCTCGTCGCGGACCGACCCGCCGGGCTGCACGACGGCGCGGACCCCGGCGTCGAGCAGGACCTGCAGGCCGTCGGCGAAGGGGAAGAAGGCGTCCGAGGCCGCGACCGAGCCGCGGGCCCGCTCACCGGCGCGGGCGACGGCGAGCCGCGCGGAGTCGACCCGGTTGACCTGGCCCATCCCGACGCCGACGGTCGCGCCGCCGGACGCCAGCAGGATCGCGTTGCTCTTGACCGCCCGGCAGGCCCGCCAGGCGAACTGCAGGTCGGCCAGCACCTCCGCGTCGGCAGCCTCGCCGGACGCGAGGGTCCAGGCGGCGGCGTCGTCGCCGGGTGCCTGCAGCCGGTCCGCCACCTGCATGAGCAGTCCGCCGCTGACCGCCCGCATCTCGACCAGCGACGGCGCCCACTCCGGGACGACGAGCAGCCGGATGGAGGGCTTCTTGGCGAGCAGCTCCGCCGCGCCGTCCTCGAACCCGGGCGCGACGACGACCTCGGTGAACACCTCGGCGACCTGCTCGGCCATGGCCAGGGACACCGGGACGTTCGTCGCGATGACGCCGCCGAA
>JAOPWW010000108.1 GCA_025965495.1 Frankiales bacterium | reverse complement strand
AGCGCGCGCTCGACGTCCTTGGCGACGTCGTCCGCCGGCACCGCGGCCTTCTGCGACGCGGGGATCGACCGTCGCCAGCCGACGATGTGCCCGGCGTAGAGCGCGCGGTGCTGCGGCGTCAGGGCCGCCTCGGCCTGCTCCAGCATCGTGGTCGCGTCCTGCCACAGCGCGGTGTCGGTCTGCGCCGGTTCGACGAGGACGACGTCCACGCCCCACGGGCGCACCTCCATGCGCAGCGCGTCGGCGAGCCCCTCGAGGGCGAACTTCGAGGCGTTGTAGGCGCCCGTCATCGGGGTGGCGATCCGGCCGCTGACGGACGAGACGAACACGACCCGCCCCTTCGACGTGCGCAGCCGCGGGAGCACCGCCTGCGTGACGGCGACCTGCCCGACGACGTTGACCTCGAGCTGGTGGCGCAGTGCGTCCAGGTCGAGCCCCTCGACCGGCCCGCCCACGACGATCCCGGCGTTGTTCACGACGGCGTCGAGGCGGGCGGGCAGGGCCGCGTCGAGGGCGGCGAGGTCGGCAGCACTGGTGACGTCGAGCTGGACGGCGGTGACGCGGTCCGACAGGAGGTCGTCGGCGTCGGCGAGGCGACGGACGCCGGCCACGACGTCCCACCCGGCGGCGGCCAGCCGGACGACGATCGCCCGGCCGATGCCGCGTGCCGCACCCGTGACGAGGACGGCCGGCATCAGGCCTCGAAGACGCGGCGGGGCACGTCGACGAGCATCGTCTCGATGTCGGCGTCGGAGACCCCGTGCTCGCGCAGGTAGGGCAGGACCTTCTCCTGGATGTGCAGGTAGTGCCAGTCCGGCAGGAACGCCATCACCTGCGGGTCGATCCAGTCGATGTAGCAGGACGCGTCCTGCGACAGGACCATCTGCGACGCGAAGCCGCGCTTGCACATCTCGACGACGATGTCGGCGCGCGCCTCGAACGTCGTCGCGAGGTTGATGCCGAAGCGGTCCATGCCGAGCACGAAGCCGGCCTCGGCGAGCTGCGTCAGGTGGTCGGCGTCGGTCGTGTCACCGGAGTGACCGAGCACGACGCGACGCGGGTCGACGCCGCCCTCGTCGCAGAGCACGCGCTTGACGTGCAGACCGCTCTGCGTGTCCGGGTGGGTGTGGACGGTGACCGGCGTTCCCGTCTGCGCGTGGGCGAGGGCGACGGCGCGCATGACCCGCTCCACGCCCCCGGTCAGGCCCTGGTGGTCGATCGCGCACTTGAGCATCCCGGCCTTGACGCCGGTCCCCGCGATCCCGCCCTGGATGTCGCCGACGAACATGTCGACCATCGGGTCCGGGACCTCCGCGCCGAGCGCGGCGTTGAGGGCCGGACCGCGGTGGTGGAAGTAGAACGGGACGTCGTCGTAGGTGTAGCAACCGGTGGCGACGACGATGTTGAGGTCGGTCACCTGCTCGGCGATCCGCACGATCCGCGGGACGTACCGCCCGAGCCCGATGACGGTCGGGTCGACGATGGTGCGCACGCCCTGGTCGGCGAGGGCCTGCAGCTTCCCGACGGCGTCGGCGACGCGGTCGTCCTCGCTGCCCCACTCCTCGGGGTGGTTCTGGGTGATCTCCGGGTCCATCACGAACACGTGCTCGTGCATGTAGGTGCGCCCGAGGTCGGCGCTGTCGACGGGTCCGCGGACGGTCTGCACGGTGGCCATGACGGCGACCGTACTGTGGCGCCGGTCACGCACAGACAGGAGGCCCGTTGCCCCCCGCACGCCACGCGACGCCGGGGCTGTCCAGCCACCGGCGACTGGCCCTGTGGCTGTTCTCCGTCGCCGTGGGCACGAACGTCCCGACGCCGCTCCTGCTGCTGTACCGCGACCGCCTCGACATGTCGGCCTCGACCGTCACCGCCCTGTTCGGCGTCTACGCGGCGGGCCTGGTCCCGGCCCTGGTCTTCGCCGGACCGGCCGCCGACCGGTGGGGCCGCCGCCCGGTCGCCCTGCCTGCTGCCGCGCTGGCCGGCGTGGTGTCCGCGCTGTTCGTCCTGGCCGCGGACTCGGTGCCGCTGCTGTTCGGGGCGCGCTGGCTGCAGGGGGTCGTCAGCGGCACGGTGTTCTCCGTCGGCAGCGCCTGGCTCAGCGAGACGTCCCCGGGCCGGGGTGCGCGCACGGCGGCCGTCGCGATGACCGCGGGCTTCTCTCTCGGGCCGTTGACCAGCGGCCTGCTCGGCCAGTACGGACCCGCACCGACGGCGCTCAGCTACCTGATCCACGTCGTCGTCGTCGTGCTCGGCCTGTTCGTGGTCTGGCCGGTGCGGGAGACCCAGCTGCGCCGGGCCGTCGGGGTGCAGGCTCCCACCGGCAGTCCCCTGCGGCCGGGGGCGCGCTGGGAGGCGCTGACCGTCGTCGCGCCGCTCGCGGTCTGCGTGTACGCCTTCCCCGCGTCGGCCATCAACGCCGTCCCGCTGCTCGTCGGCCTGCCGTCCGACCCGATCGCCGCGACCGGTGTGCTGGCCGGGGCGACCCTCGGCGCCGGGACCCTCGTCGCCCCCCTGCAGGCACGTCTCGGCCGACGGACCGCGGCGTGGGGCGCCGGCCTCGG
>JAOPWW010000095.1 GCA_025965495.1 Frankiales bacterium | reverse complement strand
CGGCGAACGAGTACGGCAAGACCGCGACCTTCATGCCCAAGCCGATCATCGGCGACAACGGCTCCGGCATGCACTGCCACATGAGCCTGTGGAAGGACGGCTCGCCGCTGTTCTACGACGAGGTCGGTTACGCCGGTCTGTCGGACATGGCGCGCTACTACATCGGCGGCCTGCTCCACCACGCGCCGTCGCTGCTGGCCTTCACCAACCCGACGGTGAACAGCTACCACCGCCTCGTTCCGGGCTTCGAGGCCCCGGTCAACCTGGTCTACAGCCAGCGCAACCGCTCCGCCTGCATCCGCATCCCGATCACGGGCTCGAACCCGAAGGCCAAGCGCCTCGAGTTCCGCTGCCCCGACCCGTCCTCGAACCCGTACCTGGCGTTCTCGGCCATGCTCATGGCCGGCCTCGACGGCATCAAGAACAAGATCGAGCCGCCGGTCCCGGTCGACAAGGACCTCTACGAGCTGCCCCCCGAGGAGCTCGCCGACGTCGCGCAGGTCCCGGCCTCCCTCGACGCCGTCCTGGACGCGCTCGAGGCCGACCACGAGTACCTGCTCGAGGGCGGCGTCTTCACCGAGGACCTCATCTCGACCTGGATCGCCTACAAGCGCGAGAACGAGATCGACGCGCTGCGCCTGCGGCCGCACCCGTACGAGTTCCAGCTCTACTACGACATCTAGGCACCCCCGCACGACCCCGACGAGTCCGTACGCGCTGCCCGGCAGCACATGCGGACTCGTCGGCGTTCCGAGCCGGTCTAGTCCGACCGGGGCGGCCGCGCGTCGCGCTCGGCCGGGTCCTGCCGGTAGAAGCCCTGCAGGACGTGGTACAGCGCGGGCTCGTACGCCGCGAGCTCGGCCGCCTGCTCGAAGAAGACCTCGGTCGCGACGGCGAAGAACTCCCCCGGGTTCGTGGCGGCGTAGTCCCGCAGCGGCGGACGGGGGACGCCGGCCACCAGGTCCCGGTACACCTCGGTGCAGACGGCGGTCCAGGTCGCTCGCGCGTCCGCGTCCAGGACGGGGGTCCCGTCGATGACGCCGTCGAGCATGTCCAGCTTGTGCGCGAACTCGTGCAGGACGACGTTGTGCCCGCGCTGGAGCCGGTGCGCCCCGGCCAGCGCCTCGTCCCAGGCGACCACGAGCGGGCCCCGCCCGTCCTGGGCCAGACCGACGACGGCGAGGTGGTCGGCCGTGACCGTGCCGAGCGACGGCCCGGCCCGCACGCCCGCGGTCTCCAGCGTCGACGGGTGCACCACGATGCCGCTCACCAGGCGGTAGTGGTCCACCCCGAGGCCGAGGACGAGCAGGGCGGCCTGGGCGGCGACGACGACCCGGACGGTGTCGTCGAGGGCGAAGCCCCTCGCGGCCTCCCACTGCTTGTGCGACAGCAGCGCGTCGGTGAGCTCCAGCAGCCGCTGCCGCTCGTCGTCGTCGAGCTGTCGCCAGACGGCGAGGTGCTCGGCCACGAGGGCGCGCCCGTCGTCGGGCAGCCCGTGGCGCCGGAAGGTCAACCGCACGGCGTCCTCACCCGGACAGGTCTACCCGTTGCGCACGGGGCGGCTCGCCGCCCGACGACGCCCCGGGCCCCCGCGTGAGCGGGACACCGGGGCGTCGTCGTGCGAGAGGACTACTCGACGTCGAAGCGGTCCAGCATCATGACCTTGTCCCAGGCGTCCACGAAGTCGCGGACGAACTTCTCCTTGGACTCCTCGAAGCTGTAGACCTCCGCGATCCCGCGCAGGATCGCGTTGGACCCGAAGACCAGGTCGGCCGCGGTCGCGGTCCGGACGACGGTGCCGGAGGCGTCGCGGGCCTCGTAGACGCCGTCGGTGTCGACGCTGGTGCTCCACTGCACGCCCAGGTCGAGCAGCGTCGTGAAGAAGTCCTGCGACAGGACGCCGACCCGGTCGGTGAACACGCCGTGCGTGCTGCCGCCGGTGTTGGCGCCGAGGACGCGCAGGCCGCCGACGAGGACGGTCAGCTCCTTGGCCGTGAGGTCGAGCAGGTACGCCCGGTCGACGAGCAGCTGCTCGGCGGAGAGCTTGCTGTCGGGCTTCACCCAGTTGCGGAAGCCGTCGGCGCGGGGCTCGAGCCAGCTGAAGTTCTCGACGTCGGTCTGCTCCTGCGTCGCGTCGCCGCGGCCCGGGGTGAACGGCACCGCGACCTGCACGCCGGCGTCGGCGGCGGCCTTCTCGACGGCGGCGCAGCCGGCGAGCACGATCGTGTCGGCCAGCGACACCGAGGTGCCCGCGCGGAGCTCGTCGAGCTTCGCCACGACCTCCTGGGTCCCGGCGTTGACCGCCCAGGACGCCTGCGGCTCGAGGCGCAGGCGGGCGCCGTTGGCACCGCCGCGCTTGTCGGTGCTGCGGAACGACGCCGCGGCCGACCACGCCGTGTGGACCAGCTGCGACACCGACAGGCCCGAGGAGAGGATCGCGTCCTTGAGCGAGGCGATCTCCGCCTCGGAGGGGGTGGTGCCGGCCGGGACCGGGTCGGTCCAGACGAGCTCCTCGGCGGGCAGGTCCGGGCCGAGCCAGCGGCTGGTCGGGCCCATGTCGCGGTG
>JAOPWW010000087.1 GCA_025965495.1 Frankiales bacterium | reverse complement strand
CAGCCAGCGCAGCAGCCGGGCGGTGCGCTCGCGGTCGGCCAGGGGGACGACCGACCCGGTGTGCGGCAGGCCCGCCAGGGCGGACAGGTCGCCCGCGCCGGCGTCGAGGACCTGCAGCTCGAGACGGTCCGGCGGCCGCCCGGCGGCGAGCGCCAGGGCGAGGGAGGCGAGCGCCGTCGTCGTGCCGCTGCCCGGGACGCCGCAGAGCAGCAGCCCGCCGGACGACGGGTCCCAGCCGACGGCCTCCTGCCGCTGGCGCCGGGGGTCGTCGGCCAGTGCGACGACGGCGACCCCCTCGCGCGGCGGGAGCGCGGCCAGGTCGAGGTCGGGCGGGAGGGGCTCGGGCCAGGGGCGGCGGGCCGGGGCGCACCCGGCGAGGGCGGTCGCGTGGACGACGGCGTCGACCAGCCGGGCGAGGTCGGTGGGGGCGTCGTGGTCGGCCGCGGCAGGTGCCGGGTCGGGCGCCCGGGAGACCGGGCCGAACAGGAACGGGCTCGCGTCGACACCCCGGGCCGCCTCGCCCCCGCTGACGCACGTGACCAGTGCGGTCTGGACGGGCACCAGCTCGCCGGGTCCGAGCCGGACCAGGGCGCGACCCGGCGTCGTCCGGGACAGGGCAGCGGCGTCGGGGGCGCCGACGACGTCGGAGGAGTCGGCGGCGTCCTGCACCCGCAGGGCGATGCGCAGGTTGGTGTTCGCGCGGATGTCGTCCTTGACCGCGCCGGACGGGCGCTGGGTGGCCAGCAGGAGGTGGACGCCGAGGGTGCGCCCGCGCTGGGCGATCCCGACGAGGGCGCTGACGAAGTCGGGCAGCTCGGCGGCGAGGGTCGCGAACTCGTCGACGACGACGAGCAGCCGCGGGAGCGGCGTCGAGGCCCGGGCGCGGTAGGCCGCGAGGTCGTCCGCGCCGACGGACCGCAGCAGGCGCTCGCGGGTCTGCAGCTCGGCCTCCAGGGCCGTCAGGGCGCGGGACCCCAGCTGCTCGTCGAGGTCGGTGACGAGGCCGACGACGTGGGGCAGCCGGGCGCAGGCGTCGAAGGCGGCACCGCCCTTGTAGTCGACGAGGACCAGGACGAGGTCGTCCGGGCTGCAGGTCGCGGCGAGCCCGGCGACCAGGGTGCGCAGCAGTTCGCTCTTGCCCGAGCCGGTGGTCCCGCCGACCAGGCCGTGGGCGCCGTCGCGGACGAGGTCGAGCACGAGCCGGCCCGACGCCGTGACGCCGAGCGGGGTGACCGGTGCGCCCCCGGACCGGTGCCAGCGGGCGAGGACGGCGGGACCGTCGACGTCGTCGAGCCCGAGCAGGGGGAGCAGCCGCACCTCGGCGGGCAGGCCGGCACCGGCGGCGTGCACCTCGGGGTCCTCGAACCGGGCGAGGTCGAGCGCCCCGGAACGGGCCGTCGTCGCGTCGGTCCCGCCCACGACGATGCCGGTCACGACCCGCCCGGTCGCGACGTCGGTGACGAGGGCGGTCCCGTCCTCGTCGAGCACCTCGACGACCGTCGTGCACGAGGCGGGCAGGCGGTCGCGGCTGCCGGCCAGGACGAGCCCCCGCGCCGCCCGGGAGGTCGGTCGCGCGCCGGCGTCGCCGTCGAGGACCAGCAGGGCGCCGGGAGGCAGGTCCGGGAGCAGCTCGGCGGCGTCGTGCAGGGTCGCGGCCAGCCAGCGCCTCCCAGGGCTGCCGGCGACCCGCGTGTGCGGCAGCCACTTCACCCAGTCCCACGCCGCCTCGCGCCCGGGGGCGACGACGACGGCCACCACGAGGTCGGCGGGTCCCTGCTGGACGGCGGCCTGCAGCAGCAGGGAGCGCGCGCCGGCGAGCGCGGCGGCGCGGTCGCCCACCAGCCCGACCACCCCGCCCTGCGACAGGTCGACGACGACGGGCGCCGCCGGGACGACGACGTCGTCGAGGCAGGCCGGGGCCGGGGCGTCGAGCGGGGGCAGCCACGGCAGGTCGGCGGTGCCGAGCTGCAGGTTCAGGGCGTCGTCGTCGTCGGGGCGGCGCTCCCACAGCAGCGGCGACCCCTCGGCCGCCCGGCGCAGCGCCTCCGCGAGGTCGGGGGCCAGGGCGCGCAGCCGGTCGCGCTCGGCCGCCCCGGCGGCCACGACCGCGCAGCGCAGCTCCTCGAGGGCCCGTGCGTGCTCCCGGTCGGCCCTGGCGGCGCCGGTCCGGGCCCGGCGCCGCGACTCGTACCAGCTCCCGACGGCGAGCAGCGGCATGGCCAGGGAGAACGCGGCGTACTGCAGCTGGCCGCTCAGGGCGACGAGCAGCCCGGCCAGGACGAGGCCTCCGGCGAAGGTCGCGACGCCGAAGGGGGCGGCCGTCGGCGGGCTGGTGCGGACCGGGACGGCCAGCGGCTCGGGAGGTGCGGGCCGGGGACCGCGTGGCGGCCGGTCGACCCGACCGGAACGGGCCGTGCGGGCCGACGTCGGACGGACCCGCAGCCCGACCGTGCCGACCTGCATCAGCTGTCCGGGCCGCAGCACCACCGGGGACCCCGGGACGAGGACCTCGCCGTCGACGCGCGTGCCGTTGGCCGAGCCGGCGTCGACCACGCGCAGGCCCTCGGGGACGACGTCGAGGTGCGCGTGGGTGCGCGAGACGGTCCGGCCAGGCACGGCCAGCCGGCCCGGCCCGCGCCCCAGCGCGCTGCGGCCGGGCGGCACGGGGAGGACGGCGCCCGCGTGCAGGCCCCCGACGACGACCAGCTCCAGACCGGTCAGGACGGTGACCGCGGGGCCGGCACCGACCTCGAGGACCGCGCCGTCGTGCAGCCCGCTGTCGGCCAGCGGCGACGACCTCGCGACCTCCCGGCCGGCGACCCGGCAGGAGGCGGGCACCTGCTCGCCGAGGACCGCGTGCAGCAGCTCGGCGACCGTCGCCTCGGGGTCGCGCAGCGCGACGTCGAGCTCCTGCTCCCCCGCGGGCGACCGGACGACGATCTGCACCGGACGGACGCTAGGGGCGCGCCTGGGCGTGACGGGCGTCGTCCACAGGGCCAGTATCAGCGGATGACCGCACCGTCCTACGCCGCCGGCCGCACCGACCTCCCGCTGCTGGAGAAGACGATCGGGGAGGCCCTGCGCGACACCGCCGCGGCGCACGCGGACAGCGAGGCCCTGGTCGACGTCGGGTCGGGCCGCCGCTGGACCTGGGCCGAGCTGGACGCCGCCGTCGACGACCTGGCCCGGTCGCTGCTGGCCGCCGGACTGCGGCAGGGCGACCGGGTCGGGATCTGGGCGCCCAACTCGGCGGACTGGACGCTGACGCAGTTCGCGACGGCCCGGATCGGCGTCGTGCTGGTGACGGTCAACCCGGCGTACCGGACCAGCGAGCTGCAGTTCGTGCTGCGGCAGTCGGGGTGCCGCTGGCTGGTGGCGGCGCCGTCGTTCAAGACGTCGGACTACCGCGCGATGGTGGCCGAGGTCCGCGACGAGTGCCCGGCGCTGGAGCGGGTCGTGTTCTTCGGCGACGACGACTGGACCGCGCTGCTGGGCGGTGCGGACGCCGACCTCGCGCCCCGCGAGCAGGCCCTGGCGGCCACCGACCCGGTGAACCTGCAGTACACGAGCGGCACGACGGGGTTCCCGAAGGGCGCGACCCTGTCGCACCGCAACATCCTCAACAACGGGTACTTCGTCGGGGTCCT
>JAOPWW010000063.1 GCA_025965495.1 Frankiales bacterium | reverse complement strand
CGGGGCACTCCGTCGTCGCGTCGGCGGTGGGTGTCGTCGTGGGAGCGGCGGTCGGGGTGGCCGTGGGGGTGCCCGACGGGTCGCCGGACGGGGGGACGGACACCGGCGCGGCGGAGGGGCTGCGGGTCGGCTGCGCCAGCGCCTGCGGGTCCGAGGAGCCGCCGCCGCACCGGCTCAGCAGCAGCAGGACCAGCAGCACGACCGCGGCGAGGACCCCCCGACGGCGCCAGTAGACCGCCGCGGGGAGCGGTCCGACCGGGTGCAGGTGCAGGGGCATCGCGGTCAGCCTAGCCTCGGCGGGTGGACGACCCGACCCTCGCCGCGGCGCTCTCGGACTGGTACGCCGGGGCCGCCCGCGACCTGCCCTGGCGGCGCCCCGGGACCAGCCCCTACGCCGTGCTGGTCAGCGAGGTGATGCTGCAGCAGACCCCCGTCGCGCGGGTCGTGCCGGCGTACGCGGCGTGGCTGGAGCGGTGGCCGACGGCGGCGGCGCTCGCGGCGGACGAGCCGGGCGAGGCGGTCCGGATGTGGGGGCGGCTGGGCTACCCGCGCCGCGCCCTGCGGCTGCACGCTGCGGCCTGCGCGGTCGTCGCGGAGCACGGCGGGGAGCTGCCGCGGACCGTCCCGGAGCTGCTGACGCTGCCCGGCGTGGGGGCGTACACGGCCCGCGCCGTCGCGGCGTTCGCGTTCCGCCAGCGCGCACCGGTGGTCGACACCAACGTCCGGCGGGTGGTGGCGCGGGTGGTCGAGGGCGTGGCCGACGCCGCGGTGACCGCCCGGGACCTGGCGCTCGTCGAGGCGCTGCTGCCGCAGGACCCGGAGGCGGCGGCCGTCGCCTCCATCGCGTTCATGGAGCTCGGGGCGGTCGTCTGCACCGCCCGCGCGCCCCGCTGCCCGGTCTGCCCGGTCGCCGACCGGTGCGCGTGGACGCTCGCCGGGCAGCCGCCGCTGGAGGCCCCGGTCAAGCGCCCTCAGGGCTACGCCGGCACCGACCGGCAGGTGCGCGGCCGGCTGCTCGGGGTGCTGCGCGACGCCGACGGGCCGGTGGAGGCCGACCTGCTCGCGCAGGTGTGGGACGAGCCGGTGCAGCGGGCCCGGGCGCTCGACGGCCTGGTCGCCGACGGCCTCGTCGACCCCCTCCCCGACGGCCGCTACGGCCTGCCGCGGCGCGCGCCGAGCGCAGTCAGCGGCTGAGCAGCACCCGCACGACGTCGACCAGGTCGACCAGCTGCTCCTTGCGCAGGTAGCCGTCGACCGCCGGCTCCCGCTCGGCCCGCTCCTGCATGTCGAGCGCCGTGCACAGCAGCACGACCGTGCTGGCGTGCGCGGCCTTCATCTGCGGGGCCGCCTCCAGACCGGTCAGCGCGCCCTCGAGCTGGTTGTCCAGCAGGACCAGGTCGGGCCCGAGGGACGACACCAGCTCGACGCCCTCCTCGGCCGAGCCCGTGACCCCGACCAGCTCGAAGTCCGGCTCGGTCTCGAGCAGCATGCCGATGACGGCCCGCACCGTCGGGTCGTCCTCCACGAGCAGCACCCGCGTCACGCCGCCTCCTGCGGGGCGGTGCGCGGGAAGGTGACCCAGAAGGTCGCGCCCTCGCCCGGCCGTGAGCTGACGCCGAGCGTGCCGCCGTGGGCGACCACGAGGCGCTTGACGATCGACAGCCCGAGCCCGAAGCCGCCGACGCCGCCGCGGCGGCTGGCGTCGCCGCGGGTCCAGCGGTCGAACAGGTGGGCCTGCTCCTCCTCGGCGATGCCGGGGCCCTCGTCCCGGACGTCGAAGCGCACCTGGTCGCCCTCGGCCCGGGCCGTCACGGCGGCGCTGCCGGCGTGCTTGAGGGCGTTGCCGACCAGGTTCTCGAGGACCTCGCGGACCATCTCGGGGTCACCGGCGAGCGTCGCCGGCGCGCCCTCGGACGAGCACACGACGGCGTCCTCCAGCCCGGTGCTCGCCCGGGCGTCCCGCTGCACCGCGGCCAGCAGGGGGCCGACCTCGACGTCGGACCAGACCGGGTGGACGCCCGCGGTGGCCGAGCGCTCGTCGAGCAGCAGCCGGGAGCTGAACGCCTCGATCCGGGCGAAGGAGTCGACCAGTCCGGCGAAGGCGACCTCCCGCTGCTCGGCCGACATGCGGTCGAGCCGGCGCTGGAGCAGCAGGGCGAAGCCCTTGCCGGCGCCGACGGGCGTGCGGATGTCGTGGCGGGCGGTGTCGACGACCTCCTGCCGGACCATCGCCCGCTCGCGCTCGACCTCGGCGGCGGCCGCCCAGGTGACGGCGGTCGCGGCGTGGGCCGCGAGGTCGACCAGGAGCGACTCGTCGACGGCGTCGAACACGCGCGCCCCCGGCGGGTTCGCCACCGCGACCTCGCCGAGCACGGTGTCGCCCGCCACGAGCGGGACCGCGACCAGCGGCCCGAGCGGCGGGTGGACGCCGGGCAGGCCCACCCCGGCCGGGTGCCCGCGGACGTCGTCGAGCCGGGCGGGCTGGCGGGTCGCGAGCGGGACGGCGAGCAGGCCGACGGCCCGCGGCATCCGCGCGGGGAACAGGTGGCGGGGCGCGTCGTAGACGAAGTGGCTGCTCTCGGTCGTGGACCCCTCGCGGAGCAGGATCAGGGCGCTGTAGGCCGCCCCCGTCAGCGCCTTGGCCTCGGTGCAGAGCGTCTGCAGGACGGCCTGCACCGACGGCGGAGTGCCGAGCAGCTCGCGCGAGAGCGCCGCGAGCCGGCGCAGGCCCTCCTCGCGGCGGACGTCGGCGGTGACGTCCCGGAGCATGAGGACCGTCAGGTCCCCCACCTGCCGCCGGACGCCGGCGACGGTGCCGTGGGGCGGGAGGGCGAGGCGCGCCTTGGGGGCGTCGAGGTCGAGGGCGAGCAGGGGCTCGAGGGCCGCCCCGAGCGGCTGCGCCCCGGGCGCCAGGGCCTGCTCGGCCGGCACCCCGAACAGGCGCTCGGCCGACGGGTTCCACCCGACGACGACGCCCGCGCCGTCCAGCAGCACGACGGCGTCGTCGGTGATCCCGAACAGGGCCCCGACCGAGGCAGGGTCGACCGGCTGCCGCACGATCGCCCCACCCCTCGCCGTCCCGTCGTTGCGGCACCCTAACCCGGGTCCCCGCGCTGTCGCCGCCCGTCCGGGACGCCGCGAGGGCGGCCCCCCGGTGGGGGACCGCCCTCGTGTGCAGAGCCGGGGAGCTACTGGCCCTTGGCCAGGTCGATCGGCGGGCTGTCCGGGACGCTGCTGGGCTTGGGCTCGCCGCGGAACGTGAACGCCTTCTCGCCGTCCTTCTCCTCGACGTCGACCACCACGATGTTGCCGGCGGTCAGCGTCCCGAACAGGATCTGCTCGGACAGGACGTCCTCGATCTCGCGCTGGATGGTGCGGCGCAGCGGGCGGGCGCCGAGGACGGCGTCGTAGCCCTTCTTCGCGAGCAGCTCCTTGGCGACCTGCGTGAGCTCCAGGCCCATGTCCTTGTTCTTCAGCTGGCCGTCGACCCGGGCGATCATGATGTCGACGATCTGCAGGATCTCGGGCTCGGACAGCTGGGTGAACACGACGATGTCGTCGATGCGGTTGAGGAACTCGGGGCGGAAGTGCTGCTTGAGCTCCTCGTTCACCTTCTGCTTCATCTTGTCGTAGGCGCCCTGGGAGTCGTTGTCCTTCTGGAAGCCCAGGGTGAGGCCCTTGCCGATGTCGCGGGTGCCGAGGTTCGACGTCATGATCAGGACGGTGTTCTTGAAGTCGACGACCCGGCCCTGGGAGTCGGTCAGGCGACCGTCCTCGAGGATCTGCAGCAGGGTGTTGAAGACGTCCGGGTGGGCCTTCTCGACCTCGTCGAACAGGACCACGGAGAACGGCTTGCGGCGCACCTTCTCGGTGAGCTGGCCGCCCTCCTCGTACCCGACGTAGCCGGGGGGCGAGCCGACCAGGCGGCTGACCGTGTGCTTCTCCATGTACTCGGACATGTCGAGCAGGATCAGGCTGTCCTCGTCGCCGAA
>JAOPWW010000061.1 GCA_025965495.1 Frankiales bacterium | reverse complement strand
CGCGGCCGCCCGAGCTGCTCACGCCGCCCCCCGCACGACGACGACGGACGTCCCGGCCTCCGCGACGGGCCGCACCGTCGACCGCGCCGGGCTCGCGGACCTGCTGTCCGGCTGGGCCGTCCTCGGCGCCACCGGCTGACCGCCTGCACCGGCCGCACCGGCCGCACCGACCGCACCGGTCCTGAGGGGCTGCACCACTAGGGTTCGCGGGTGCAGACCACCGGACGCGTCTACGGCGGCCGGTCCGAGGCCGAGCGCCGGGCGGACCGCCGCGAGCGGCTGCTGGCAGCGGGGCTGAACCTGTTCGGGACCGAGGGCTGGTCCGGCACGAGCATCGAGCGGCTCTGCACCGCCGCCGGCGTCGCCACGCGCTCCTTCTACGAGGAGTACGCGAGCCGCGAGCAGCTCCTGCTCGCCGTCTACGACGAGGTCCTCGCCGGCGCGGCCCAGCGCGTGCTCCACGCCGTCGAGGCCGCCGGTGCGGACGAGACCACGCGGACCCGGGCCGGCGTCGAGGCCTACGTCGGCCACCTGACCGACGACCCGCGGCGCGCCCAGGTCGTCAACCGGGAGGTGCGGGCCGCCGGCGGGCTGCCCGAGGTGACGGCGCACCGCAACGCCTCCCTGCACCGCTTCTCCGAGCTGATCGCCCTCGAGGTGCGGAGCCGCCGCAGCGACCAGGACCCGGACGAGCGCCGCGTCCTCGCCCTGGCCCTGACCGGGGCGGTCAACGAGGTCCTGTCGGACTGGGTCTCCACCCCGCCGCCGCGTCCCCCGACGGAGCCGATCGTCCGCGAGCTCACCCGGCTGTACGTCGCCGCTCTCGGCACGGGGGCGTAGAGCCGGTGCCGAGCGGGGTAGGAGGGCAGGGACACGTTCCACAGAGCACCTGGAGTCCCCGTGGACCTGCACGACCTCACCCCCGTCCTGTCCGCTGAAGGCCCGTTCGTCACCGTCCTGGTCGACAGCGAGAGCGACGTCGAGCAGGCGTCCGACAAGTACGACCTCGCCTGGAAGAACGTCCTGCGCGAGCTGGAGGAAAAGGGCGTCGACGCGCCGACCCGCGACGCGATCGCCGCCGCCAAGGGCGAGCACTCGCAGGGCGCCGCGCGCCTGGTCGTCGCCACCGCGTCCGACGCCACCGTCCGCCTGGCGACCAGCCTGAGCAGCTCCCCCCGCCGGCAGGTCGTCGACGTCTCCCCCCTGCCGCAGCTGCGGCCGCTGGTGGACGAGATGACCCGCCAGGTCCCGCACGTCGTCGTGCTCGCCGACCACACCGGCGCCGACGTCAGCGCCTACGACGACACCGACCACGTGACCGACGAGATCACCGTCAGGGGCACGCGCACCCAGCACCTGCGCAAGGTCAAGGGTGGCGGCTGGTCGCACCACCGCTACCAGCACACCGCCGAGCAGGGCTGGGCCGACAACGCCAAGGAGATCGTCAGCGCCGTCGAGCACCTCGCCGAGCAGGTCGGCGCGCAGCTGCTCGTCCTCGTCGGCGACGAGCGCGAGCTCGGCTACGTCAAGGAGAAGCTGTCCACGCAGTGGGCGGACAAGGTCGTCGAGGTCGCCGGCGCCCGTGGGCGCGACGGCAGCGAGACCCTGGTCCCCACCCGGGTCGCGGACGCCGTCGCCCTCCACGTCGCCCACGAGACCCTGGACCTGCTCGGGCAGTACGCCCAGGAGCGCGGGCAGGGCAAGCGCGCCGTCGACGGCCTCAAGGACGTGGTCGACGCGCTCCAGAAGGCCCAGGTGGAGACACTTCTCATCACCACGGACACCGAGCAGGGTGCGACCCTGTGGTTCGGCCCGGACCCCACCCAGCTCGCCACGAGCGGCCGCGAGCTCGTCGAGCTCGGTGTCGCCGACCCCCAGGAGGGCCCCATGATCGACGTCCTCATCCGCGCCGCCCTCGGCACCGCTGCCGACGTGCAGCTCGTCCCCGGCGAGATGCCCACCGCGCCAGCCATGGGCATCGGCGCGACCCTGCGCTACGCCGACAGCGTCGGCACCGCGGCAGCCGCTCAGTGAGCGGACCGCGCGTCTGGCCCGGCACGCCCTACCCGCTCGGCGCCACCTACGACGGCACCGGCACCAACTTCGCCCTGTTCAGCGAGGTCGCGACCAAGGTCGAGCTCTGCCTGTTCGAGGACGGCGTCGAGACCCGGGTGGACCTGCCCGAGCGCGACGCCTTCGTGTGGCACGGCTACCTGCCCAACGTCGGGCCCGGCCAGCGCTACGGCTTCCGCGTGCACGGGCCCTACGAGCCCGAGAACGGCCACCGCTGCAACCCGAGCAAGCTCCTGCTCGACCCGTACGCCAAGGCCGTCGACGGCGACATCGACTGGGCGCAGGCCTGCTTCAGCTACACCTGGGGCGACGAGGACTCGTTCAACGACGAGGACTCCGCGCCGCACATGAGCAAGTCCGTCGTCATCAGCCCGTTCTTCGACTGGGACAACGACCGGCCGCCCCGCACGCCGTACAACGAGACGGTCATCTACGAGGCGCACGTCAAGGGCCTCACCAAGACCCACCCGGGCATCCCGGAGGACATCCGCGGCTCCTACGCCGCCCTGGCCCACCCGGTGATGATCGAGCACTACAAGAAGCACGGGATCACCGCGGTCGAGCTCATGCCCGTGCACCAGTTCGTGCACGACAGCCACCTCGCCGACCGCGGGATGAAGAACTACTGGGGCTACAACACCATCGGCTTCTTCGCCCCGCACAACGACTACTCGAGCTCGGGCCA